>CBFGOU010000115.1:0-10629 GCA_965650445.1 uncultured Oxalobacteraceae bacterium
GAACCACCTGATCCTGACCTCGACCAAGACCGGCGCCACCTCCAGCATGAAGGTCAGCGTGACCGGCACCGATGGCGGCGTGGCCGATCCAGCCCTGGAAGCGCTGCTCGGCTACGACCCGACCGGCGCCCAGAACATGACGCAAACCACCGCGGCCCAGGACTCCAAGCTCAACGTCAACGGCGTGGCCATCAGCAGCGCCACCACCAGCGTTTCCGAGGCGATCCAGGGGGTGACCCTGTCGATCGGCCGGGTCGGCCGCGCCAGTCTGCACGTGGAGCGCGACAGTGCCTCGGTCAACACCAGCGTGGGCAACTTCGTCAAGGCTTACAACGACCTCAACACTGCCATCAAGGACGCGACCAGCTACAACGCCGAAACCAAACGCGCCGGGCCGCTGCTGGGCGACCCGACCGTGCGCGCGCTGCAGATGCAGGTGCGCAAGCAGCTCTCGAGCGCCGTCACCGGCCTGGCCGGCGACCTGACCACCCTGTCCTCGGTCGGCATCTCGTTCCAGAAGGACGGCTCGCTGGTGCTGGACTCGAGCAAGCTGTCGACCGCCATCAAGAACCAGCCCGACGCCATCGCCGGGCTGTTCGCCGCCGTCGGCAAGGCCAGCGATCCGCTGGTGGCCTTCAATACCTCGACCAGCAAAACCGTGCCGGGCGACTACGCGGTCCACATCACCGCCCTGGCCGCCCAGGGCACCCTGGCGGGCGACCTGGCGCTCGGACCGGCCACCACCATCGCGGCCGACACCAGCTGGACCGTGACCCTGAACGAAACCTCGCCGTCCACGCCCAGCCGCACCGCCACCGTGGCGCTGTCGGCCGGCACCTATTCGCCGGGCCAGCTGGCCACCTTGATCCAGTCGGCCATCAACGGCACGACCAGCTTTAATAACAACGGCCTGGCGGTCAACGTCACGGCCGGCACCGACGGCAAGCTCAGCCTTGTCTCGGTCAAGTACGGCGCGCAGTCGAACCTCACGCTGACCAGCAAGACTGGCACCGCCGTGTCCGACATTTTCGGCGGCGCCACTCCGGTGGTCGGGGTCGACGTCGCCGGCACGATCGGCGGCCAGGCGGCCGTCGGCGCCGGGCAGTC
Organism: uncultured Oxalobacteraceae bacterium; assembly: GCA_965650445.1. GTDB lineage: Bacteria > Pseudomonadota > Gammaproteobacteria > Burkholderiales > Burkholderiaceae_D > Telluria_A. Next base: position 1,108 of record CBFGOU010000115.1, read on the forward strand.
GCTGACCGGCGCGGCCGGCTCGGAGGTGTCGGGTTTGAAGATCGACGTGACCGGCGGCGCCATCGGCGATCGCGGCACGGTCGGCTTCTCGCAGGGCTACGCTTACCAGCTCAACAACCTGGCCAATAACTTCCTCGGTGCCAGCGGGCTGATCTCCAACAGCACCAAGGGATTAACCGCAAGCATTTCTGATATCGGCAAGCAAAAGGACGCGTTTTCGGACAAGCTGGCCGACATCGAGAAACGTTACCGCGCCCAATACACGGCGCTGGACAAGGCGATTGCCGGCATGAAGTCGACGGCGGACTTTCTGACTCAGCAGTTTGCGGCCCTGTCCGCTAGCAGCAACAATTAATAGGGGAACAAAGAATGTTTGGATCCAAGCAAAGCGGCGTCAACGCCTATGCCAAGGTCGGCATCGAAACCGGGGTGATTTCGGCCAGCCCGCACAAGCTGATCGTCATGCTGTTCGACGGCGCGCTGGTCTCGGTGAACGCAGCCATCATGCACATGAAGGCCGACAATATCCCGGCCAAGGGCGCCGCCATTTCCAAGGCCATCATGATCATCGACAGCGGCCTGCGCGCCTCGCTCGACAAGAAAGCCGGCGGCGAAATCGCCGAAGGGCTGGACGCCCTGTACGAATACATGGGTTCGCGCCTGCTGCAGGCCAACCTGAAGAACCAGGTCGACATTCTGGAAGAAGTGCAGCGCCTCCTTGGCGAACTGCGCGGCGCCTGGAATGCGATTGGCGGCGACGCCCAATCCCAGCCGGCCTCCGCTGCCGTGCCTGCCACCCCAACCCTCGCCAGCGCGTAAGAGTATAAAGATGACTAGCCAAGAAGTTGTTTCCGTATACGAAGCGATGGTCGGCCTGACTGCGCAAATGCTTCACGCCGCCAGCACCAGCGACTGGGACCAGTTGGTCGTGCTTGAGCAGCAATGCGCCGCCCACGTGCGTGCGCTCAAGGACAACGAGCCGCCGGTGCCGCTGGTGGGCGAAAGCCGCACCCGCAAGGTCGAAGCGATCCGCAAGATGCTCGACGACGACCGCAAGATCCGCGACCTGACCATGCCGTGGATGGCCCAGCTGTCGGCTTTGATGAACAATGCCGGCGTCGAGCGCCGCCTGGCGCGCGCCTACGGTTCCTGATAAGGCAGCGTCATGTTGCTGCGCGCCGACATCAGCCTCACCCCGGTCGCGCGCGTCGATGGCGTCGCGGCGGTCGAGGTCGTCGGCGATGTCCGCCAGGAAGCCTTCCAGCGCTCGCTCGCCGGCTCGCTCGGCAAGTCCCTGCAAGGCGAAGTGCTGTCGCGCCTGACCGATGGCAGTTTCATGGTGAAAGTGGCGGGCACCCCGGCCCGCATGCTGCTGCCCCAGGGCGCCGAAGTCGGCCAGCAAGTGCCGCTCACCCTGGTCGCGCTTTCCCCCCGCCCCACCTTCCAGATCGCCACCCAGCAAGGCGCGCATACCGCGCTTGCCTATGCCGAAGCCGCCCCGGCGCCGCCCCCCGGCACCAGTACGCGGGCCGAACCGCTGGTGTATCTGGATGGCGGCCAGGCCGCCACGCCAGCAGCCTCCCGGCCCCCGGCCGCAGCCGCAGCCGCGACACCCCAGGCCGAACTGCCCGTCCCGGTCCAGCGCCCGCTCTCGTATGCCGCCGCCCAGCTGGCCAAGGCACCGCTGACCCCCACGGCACTGCTGCCGTCCATTGATCCGAGCAGCACCCCGGCCACCATCAGCGAGAGCGCGCGCACCATCGCCACGGTGCTGGCCGCGGCCGCCCCCAAAGCGCCGGGCGGCATCACTGCCCCGGCGCCGCTGACCCAGACCCCGGCCGCGCCGCCCCAGGAAATGGCCAGCGCGCTGCGCCAGTCGCTGAGCGAAAGCGGCCTGTTCTACGAATCGCACGTGGCCGAATGGTCGGCCGGACAGCGCCCGGTCGAAACGCTGGCGCGCGAGCCGCAAATGCAGCGCGCGGCCGTGACCGGACACCAGCAGCAGACGGCCACGGCCGCGCCCGCCCTGCCCGGCATCGACCAGGAAACCGCCCAGTTCATCAATCTGCAGCTAAACACCCAGGAACAGGGTCGCGTGGTGTGGGAAGGCCAGCCCTGGCCTGGCCAGGCGATGCGCTGGGAAGTGGCGCGCGACGCGCCCGAACGGCAGGCAAAGCCTGGCGAACAGGAACACGACACCCCCTGGCGCAGCGGCGTACGCCTGCGTTTTCCGCTGCTGGGGGAAGTCGCCGCCACCGTGGTCTTGCATGGCGGACAATTGCACATCCAGGTCGACACCGGCTCCAGCGACACCGGCAGCCTGCTGCGCGCCAACGCCGCCAGCCTCTCGGGCGCGCTGGAGGCGGCCGGCTTGCCGCTGTCGTCGCTCAAGATCCGCAGCGACGGCGATGGCTGAGCCGCCCATCGTGCGCAAGCAGCAATCGGCGGTGGCGCTGGCCTACCGCGACGGCGACCCCGCGCCCAAGGTCGTGGCCAAGGGCAAGGGGCTGGTGGCCGAACAAATCATGCAGCGCGCCAAGGACGCCGGTGTCTACCTGCACGAATCCAAAGAACTTGTCGCTTTGCTCATGGATGTCGATCTGGACCGACAGATTCCGCCCGCCCTCTATCGCGCAATTGCGGAACTGCTGGCGTGGCTATATCAGATAGAAGTTGCGCAAAAAAATGGTGGGGCCAAGCCCGCCGCCCCCGACGCGGCCCGCCTGCTCGACCCACCAACGACTCCACAGCAAGCGCCGTGAAATCATCCCCCGAGGCGTGCCATTGCCGGGTTGAGCTAAAAGCCGACTTATTGTTACGGCTCGTTTGCGATGATCGTCATGTCATTCGTTGCCGAGCCGACGCCGCCATCCTTGTCGGTTAAGGTGATCCGGATCGTATAGCTGCCCGGCAACGAATAAAGATGCTCGCCGCTGACATTTCCGTTGCCAGTGCCAAGCATTTCAATGACCGCCCCCTCGGTAACGCTGCCATCGCCCCATTCAATGCGAGCGGTGTGGGTGTCGGCAACGCCGGAGTCGGTAAACCCTGCGCGGACAGAGGCGGGCGTGTTGAGGATGACTGGCGAGGCTGTTGCCTGGATCGCCCCCAATACCGGCGGTGCATTGGTCACGCTGACCTCGGTATTGTATTCCGTGAAGCCACCGTCCTTGTCAAAGATCCGCGCGCGCACGGCTTGCACTGCGGGGCCATCGGCAAACAGACAGCTGGCGCTGGAACTCGTGCTGCCCGTCGCATAACTTGCCCCATCGAGTGACTCCGTTCCGCAAGCGAACACATAGTGGAAACCGGCTTGGGTGTCGGCACCCGACGGATCGATTGCGCCGCTTAAGCTTACGCTTGCGCTGCCGCCTTCGATCACAGCGCTGGTAGCGGACAACATGGCCCGCGGCGCGACATTGGCGACAGCGATGAACCCGGTGTACTCGGCATAGCCACCGTCCTTGTCGATGATACGGGCACGGACCGTCTGCGTACCGTTGTCGCCGACGGTGCAGACGACGGTCCTTTTCGGACCGCTGTTGGCGTACGTGGCGTTGGCCAAGGAAGCGCCATCGCACGCGAACGCATAGCGAAAGCCGGCCTGGATGTCGGCAGCGGACGCATCGAAGGGGTTAACCATGCTGACGAGCACGGTAGCGCCTTCGAGCGCCGTGGCAGGCACGCGCAGTTCGGCCTGTGGCGCCGAGTTCGCCACGTCGACCGGGAAGACGGAACTGCCCACCAGGCCGGTTCGATCGGTCACCTTGACATTCACCGTATAGGAACCGCTATCGGCATAGGTATGGGCTGCGGGGTTGAGCGCACCTGCCGCGTCGGCACTGAAAACCGTGTGGACGGAACCATCGCCCCAGTCGACATCGACAGCCCATGGGCCATCGGTATTTCGGTCCATAAAGCTACCGAGATTAAAGGTCGACATGACCGCTTCGGTTGCCGTGGCAGGCTGCGGCGGGGTCATCGTCGGTGTGGTGACGACCTGAACCGTTGTTTGCCCCACGGCCTGATTGCCAGCCTTGTCGCGTGCGCGGTAGTGCACCACGTGACTGCCATCGCTGCCGAACTCCAGGACGGCGGTATAAGGCGACCAGGTAACGCCGCCATCCAGGCTCGCTTCCACGCTGGCGATGCCCGAACCGCTGTCGCTGGCGCTCAGCGCCAGGGTATTGTTCATTGCATTGAATACCGCCGCCACTTGCGGCGGCACCGTGTCGATCGCAATCGCAACACAGCGCGCGGGCTCGATATTGTTGGCCTTGTCAATCGAGCGGTAGCACAGGCTGGTATTGCCTTGGGTAGTCAGGCTCACGCCAGCGGCCGGGAATGCAAGGTAGGTAACGCCATTGATGCTGTACTCGCTGCGCGCCACGCCTTGCCCGCCAATGCCATCGGTGGCGCTGATGGTGACCTGCACCGCGTTGGCATACCAGCCTGCGACGCCGGCTGGGCTGATCGCAATCGTACTCACTGGCGCATGACTGTCAATCGTGACCGTTGCGATGGTGCTGCCGATCGCATCGGCTTCAGCCCGCAACTGATACGCGCCGTCGCTCAGTCCCGACAAAGTAAGGCTCCACACGCCATTCGAATCGGCCACCGTACTGACGGCAATGACGGCATTGGTCGTGACGTTGGTGGCGCTGACCAGCACGGTCGAACCCGGGGCCGCAGTGCCCCGTACGGGCAGGTTAGGCTGGGTCCAGACGACGCCAGCGGCCACCGAATGCGTAACGGTCGGCGTGACGGCATCGGCAATAGCAACCGTCACCCGTGTCACACCAGTGGCCTGGTAGGCGGGATCGGTACTGGACAGGGCGTGGGTGATTACCGCGCTGTGCGGGCCTTCGCTCACGCCGTCCTGCACGGCCCGGATGCTCACCGTCTGCGGCACGTTCCAGTTTGCTGGCGTAAACGTCAGCTGGGTCCGGGCAGCCGTCAGCTGGGTGCCGGTTGCAATCGTGACAGTCACGTCGGCGGCCGGCGCCGTGGTCAGGACCAGGCTGTAGGTTCCCTCGATTCCGCCTTCCGTCAGCGCGAGGCTCGCAAGCGACGCCGAGAGTCCAGCCGGAGGGCCAAAGTCGGCAACAAAGATCTGCGACCCAGTCGACTGATTCGCGACGGAATAGCCTTGTCTATAGGCGACGTACCGCCCATCAGCGCTCAATACCGGGATAGTCGCATTGGCGTATGTACCGAAGACGCTGCGCATGGTCGTGGTAACGCGATCATATCGATGTATCCCCTCTTCCGGAGCCTGAGGCGAAATTCTCCTACGGCCCGCAAACACAACATAACGTGAATTCGCACTCATCGTCGCATTGGCAGCATCCGTGATAATGCGCTCTGTCGTTGCAGTCGCTCGGTTTCGCACGAATACGTCCCAGGTTGTACCCGTGTCACCTGGGACCAAGGTGTTGGATTGCGACGAAAAAGCGACGCTCAGGCCATCGGCGCTTATAGAAGGCAGCTGGACATTGGATCCGTTCGCTCCCGAGTAATTTATGCTTGCCAACTCAATCGCTCCGGTTTCCCGGTTAATCACCACTGCATTCGCAGCCGCTATCGCGGTTTCCCTAGCTGGAATCAGGATAAACCTGCCGTCCACGCTGATACCCAACCGGTCGCCGGCAAAGCCGCCAGAGTTGATCCAGAGCGGACCAACCTGAACAGTAGTTCTTGCGACCATATCGCGCACGAATACTGCGTAATATGTTGGGTTGACCAGCGCGCGATATACCACATAACGCCCATCCGCACTAATGGCGGCGTAGGGAAAACCAGCCAAACCCGTGTTCAACTCGACTGCGGTGTCGGTGGTTGCAGTGATGCGATCGAATACACGATAGGCATAGGCTCCGGCGGTGCCATAGCTCGTAGCGCTGGTCCGATACAAGACGTAGCGTCCGTTTCCGCTGACAATCGGATTTTGCCCGGTATTGTTAAGGATATTGCCGACGGCACCGCTAGTGACGATTTGGCGGACACCGGTCACCCTATCCTGAACGTAGATGTCGGTTCGCCCCTGGCCTGCAGGCTGCGTGGAGAAGCGGAAGGCAATGTAACGACCGTCGTCGCTGATCGACGGCTGATCGGCCCAGCCCCCCATGTCCGCCGTGATGGAGACGGACGGGGCACGGGTATCCTGGGCATGCAGTGCAGACAACGAACAGAACGTCAGAAAAATGAGAGCAAGAAACTTTGAGAAAAACGGACGGGAATGCATGAATGAAAACTCTATGAGAAGTATGCGCGGAGTCGCCGGTGGCGCGACGGAGATGTGCCTCACCCTGTAACGACATCAAGGTTGCCACAAAACAATATTTTTACCAGGAAAAATTTATTTTGTGCGAAAGTTTCGAAGTTGAAAACTTTCCACCTGGGACCTGCGGTCACATCCCAAAAACTTGTCGGCTTGATCACGGATGTCGATCCGGGCCGACAGATTCCGCCCGCACGCCCAGCGCGCAATTGCGGAACTGCTGGCGTGGCGATATCATGTAGAAGTTGCGCAGAAGAATGGTGGGGCGCTCCCCGCCGCGCCCGATGCGGCCCGTCTGATCGACCCACCTGTTACTCCACCGCGAAGCGGCTGATCCCATGCAATCACTTTACGAAGCCGAACTGCAAAACTGGCACGATTACGAAGTCACCTCGCGCCGTGAAATCATTGCGCTGATGCGCAATATCGGCGAAAAAAAGCAGCTGGTGCGCATGCTGGTGCACGGCGAATCGGACGTGTGCGTCACCTCGGTGCTGGAGGTGGATGGCGAGGCCGGCACCGTGCTGCTGGACTGCTCGCTCAACCAGGAGCAAAACCAGCGCATTCTGGCCGCCAAGGGGATTTCCTTCGAAACCAGCCTGGACAAGATCCGCATCCTGTTCGCCGCCGACGGCGTCAGCGCCGCCAAATTCCAGAACAGCGCCGCCTTCCGCATGACCGTGCCGGAGAGCCTGATCCGCCTGCAGCGGCGCGAGTACTACCGCATGCCCACGCCGGTCAGCAACCCGGTGCGCGCGGTCATTACCATGCCGCCCGAACTGGGCGGCGGCAACAATATTTTCCCGCTGGCCGACATCAGCTGCGGCGGCATCGCCATCCTCGACAATAAACTGGTGCTGGGCACCACCATCGGCAGCAAGTACGAGAATGTGCGCATCGAATTGCCGGAAGTGGGCACGGTCACGACCAGCCTGCAGATCCGCAACTCGATCGAAATGACTTTACTGAACAGCAAGACCAACCGGCGTCTTGGCTGCGAATTCATCGACATCTCGCGCGGCAACCTGGCCAACGTGCAGAAATACATCACCAAGCTGGAGCGCGAACGCAACGCCCGCATCGCCGGTTTGAGCTAAAAGGACCGGATGCACCTGCATGACATGCTGACCCGCGTCGGCTTTCTGATCGCGATCGCCCTCATCGGCATAGTCGTTGGCAAGAAATTCAAGACCAATCAACAGGACATCTCCACCCTGCTGGTGTACGTGATCACCCCGGCGGTGATGTTCGTGTCGGTGCTCCAGGCGCCGGCCGGCAACTACATCCGCTTTTCGGCGGCGGCCTTCCTGATCTGCAGCAGCTCGGCCATTCTCGCCTACAACGTCGGCCGCCTGCTTTGGCGCGACAACACCAAGAATCTGTTTGCCTTCGCCGGCGGCACCGGCAACACCGGCTACTTCGGCCTGCCAATGGCGCTGGCCCTGTTCGACGCCCACGGCGCCGCCGTGGCCGTGTTCCTCATCTTCGGCGCCAACCTGTACGACTTCACGGTCGGCTACTTCATCACCTCGCGCGGCAAATATGGCGTGCGCGACTCATTGAATACGGTGGCGCGCATGCCCACCCTGTACGCCTTCGCCCTTGCCACCCTGATCAAAGGCACGGCCCTGATGCCCGGCGAAGTGCTCATTGCCAGCATGAACAACTTCAAGGGCGCCTACAGCGTGCTGGGCATGATGGTGATCGGCCTGACCCTGTCGAAAATCCAGCGCTTTGCACTCGACTGGAAGTTCCTGCTTGCCGCGATCGGCTGGAAGTATGTGTACTGGCCCAGTTTGGGCATGCTGCTGATCAGCCTGTTCAAGGCCTCGCTGGCCCCGGTCGAACAGGCGGCAGTGCTGCTGATGTGCTGCGTGCCGATGGCGGGCAATTCGGTGGTCATTGCCAACCAGCTGCAGCTGCATCCCGAAAAGGCCGCCACCGCCGTGATGACCAGCACCCTGCTGGCCATGGCCAGCATGCCCGGACTGATGTATCTGATCCAGCACCTGCAGCGCTAAGTCGCCCTCGCGCAAAGCGGGGGCCCATTGCCAATGACGAACGACGCGGCTGGCAACAGCGCCGTCCCGCCGATCATCATGGCGGCAATGGAAATATGGTCGAACGACCTTATGAATTATCATCATGAATCCAGCCCGTTATTTCATGAGTTGAACTCGACATTCCAGGACTCGACCAGATGGCGCGCGACAATATCAACGACATCCTTGTCTTTTTCGAAGTCGCCCGGGAACGCAGTTTCACGCGGGCGGCGGCCAAGCTGGGCATGACGCAATCGGCGCTGAGCCACATCATCCGCTCGCTCGAAGCGCGCCTGGGCGTGCGCCTGCTCACCCGCACCACGCGCAGCGTTTCGCCTACCGAGGCGGGCGAACGCCTGATCCAGAACGTCGCCCCGCGGCTGGAAGAGATCGACGCGGAAATTGCCGCAGTCAGCGATCTGGGCGACAACCCTGCCGGCACGGTGCGCATTACCGCGATCGATCACGTGATCAATACCGTGCTGTGGCCGCGGCTGGCGAAAATCCTGCCGCTCTATCCCGATCTGCATGTGGAACTGAACTCCGAGTACCGCATGATCGACATCGCGGCCGAACGCTACGACATCGGGGTGCGCTACGGCGACCAGGTCGAAAAAGACATGATCGCGGTGCGCCTGACGCCGGACGTGCCGATGATGATCGTCGGCTCGCCCGGCTATTTCGAGTGGCGCCCCAAGCCGGCTTCGCCGCGCGAACTGATGAAGCACAACTGCGTCACCCTGCGCCTGGCCAGCAACGGCGGCCTTTACGCGTGGGAACTGAGCGAAGCCGGGCGCATGACCGAAGTGCGCGTGCGCGGCCAGGTGGTTTGCACCAGCGCTTACCACATGCTCAACGCGGCGCTGAGCGGCTGCGGCCTGGCCTTCCTTCCCGAGGAAATGGCCGGACCGCATGTGCGCGAAGGACGCCTGATCAGCGTGATGGAACACTGGTGTCCCAGCTTCCCCGGCCTGCAGGCTTACTACCCGAGCCGGCGCCACTCCTCGCGCGCGCTGGCCCTGGTTATCGAGGCGATTCGCGCCCCCGGCTAGGCATACGCCGGCATCGTCGCCAGCAGCTTGTCGAGCGTGACCGGGTAGTCGCGCACGCGCACCCCAGTGGCGTTGTAGATCGCGTTCGCCACCGCCGCGGCCACGCCGCAGATGCCCAGCTCGCCCACGCCCCTGGCCTTCATCGGCG
>CBFGOU010000116.1:0-10567 GCA_965650445.1 uncultured Oxalobacteraceae bacterium
GCGGTGTGATCGGGCAGGGACAGCGTCAGCAGCGGCTCGAACGACATGCCGGCCGGCAGAGCGGCCAGGATGCGCTCGCGGTAGGCCTGGGCCATGGCGGTGGTCGTGACGGGCGGCTTCAGGTTGGGCATCACGATGGCGCGGGCGAACTGGCGCGCGCTGTGCGGCAGCACGCTGGCCAGGGCCGCGCCGTCGCGCAGGTGCAGGTGCCAATCGTCGGGACGGGTGATGGTCAGGCTTTGAGGGATTTCGGTGGTGGACATGGCGGCTCTCGAAAAACGAATGCCGCTATTTTACCCGCCCAGGAAAAGTGAAAACGCTTTCAAACCGCTTCAATGCAGGATTTTCGCCAGAAATTCGCGCGCGCGTGTCGCTTTTGGCGCGTCGAAGAATGCTTGCGCCTGGCTGTCCTCGACGATGCGGCCATGATCCATGAACACGATGCGGTCGGCCACTTTGCGGGCGAAGCCCATCTCGTGGGTTACCACCATCATCGTCATGCCCTCCTGCGCCAGGGCGACCATCACGTCCAGCACCTCGGTGATCATCTCCGGATCGAGCGCCGAGGTGGGCTCGTCGAACAGCATGGCGATCGGGTCCATCGCCAGGGCGCGCGCAATGGCCACGCGCTGCTGCTGGCCGCCCGACAGCTGGCTGGGGAATTTGTCCTGCTGCGCCAGCAGGCCGACCCGGTCCAGGTAGGCCAGCCCCCTGGCGACGGCTTCGTCCCTGGCGCGCCCGAGTGCCTTGATCTGGCCGAGCGCCAAGTTGTCGCGCACCGACAGATGCGGGAACAGTTCGAAATTCTGGAACACCATGCCGATACGGGCGCGCAGCGCGGGCAAGCCTGCGCCGAGGCCGCCGACCGAGACGCCGTCCACGCGCACCTCCCCCTGTTGAAAGGGTTCCAGTCCGTTGACCGTCTTGATCAGGGTCGATTTACCCGAACCGGACGGCCCGCACACGACCACCACCTCGCCCCTGGCAACGTGCGTGGTGCAGGCGTCGAGCACTTGAAATGCGCCGAACCATTTACTGACTTTATCCAGTTCGATCATGTGTTATGCGTTGTTCGAATAGGCCGCGCGTGTGCGCTTGACAGCCCCGGCAGCCCCAAGGATACTGCCCGAACTTGCCAATGAATTCATATTTCACCGGCCGGTCCGCTCGCGAAATCACCCTATTTTGCACGAGAACGCACGAGGACAGTTTTCCCCAGTCCCCCTCGATCACGAATCGACACGTTTTAAGGAACTCACAGCTCATGGACAAGCGCAGCCGTCTGACTACCTACATTCTGATCGGCCTGGTGCTGGGCGTGGTCGCCGGGTACCTCGCCAACACCTATCTGGCCGACCCCGCCGGGTTTGCCGAGTACCTGTCACTCATCACCACCCTGTTCCTTCGCCTGATCAAGATGATCATCGCGCCGCTGGTGTTTTCCACGCTGGTGGTCGGCATTGCGAAAATGGGCGACGCCAAGGAAGTGGGCCGTATCGGCGTCAAGGCGCTGGGATGGTTCATCATCGCGTCGATCCTGTCGCTCTCGCTCGGCCTGGTCCTGGTGAACCTGTTCCGCCCCGGCGACGGCATGTCGGCGGCGCTGCAGGCGGCGGCGCCACCGGCCAACCTGGCCACCTCCTCGCTGTCGCTGAAGGACTTCGTCACCCACCTGGTGCCGAGCTCCATCGTGGACGGCATGGCCAAGAACGAGATCCTGCAGATCGTGGTGTTCTCGATCTTCTTCGGCACCGCCGCGGCGGCCGTCGGCGCGCGCGCCGAGCCGATGATCGCCGTGGTCGACGGCGTGGCCCACGTGATGCTCAAGCTGACCGGCTACGTGATGAACTTCGCACCCGTCGCGGTGTTCGCGGCGGTGACGGGCGTGATCGCCAAGAACGGCCTCGGCGTGCTCAAGACCTACGGCGTCTTCATGGGCGAGTTCTATTTCGCCATCGTGCTGCTGTGGGTACTGCTGATCGCGGCCGGCTTCATCTTCCTCGGCCCGCGCGTGTTCGCCCTGGTGCGCGAGCTGCGCGGTCCGACCCTGCTGGCATTCTCGACCGCGTCGTCGGAAGCGGCCTTCCCCAAGACGCTCGAAGGTCTTGAGCGCATTGGCGTGCGCAACCGGATCGCCGCCTTCGTGCTGCCGATCGGGTACTCCTTCAATCTGGATGGCTCGATGATGTACTGCACCTTCGCCACCGTGTTCATCGCCCAGGCCTACGGCATCGAAATGGCGCTCAGCTCCCAGATCACCATGATGCTGGTGCTGATGCTGACCTCGAAGGGCATGGCCGGCGTGCCGCGCGCCTCGCTGGTGGTGATCGCCGCCACCCTCGCCCAGTTCAACATTCCGGAAGCCGGCATGGTCCTGCTGCTGGGGATCGACCACTTCCTCGATATGGCGCGTTCGGCCACCAATGTGATCGGCAATGGCGTGGCCACGGCCGTGGTGGCGAAATGGGAAGGCGAACTGGTCGATCCAGTCCCGGCCCAGAAGGATCTGGCCGCCGTACCGCTGCCCTGAATTATCCAAACAGGAGAAACACATGCTGCATAAATCATCCGCGCTGGCGCTGTTCGCACTCTGGCTGATGCTGGCCGGCGCCGTTCAGGCGCAGGGCAAGCTGCCCAACGTGACCATCCTCGCCACCGGCGGCACCATTGCAGGCACCGGCGCATCGAGCACCACCACGGTCGGCTATACCGCCGCCACGGTCGGCGTCCAGCGGCTGATCCAGGCCGTGCCGGAACTGTCCAGGGTGGCCAATGTCACCGGCGAACAGGTGTTCCAGATCGCCAGCGAGAACATGAGCAACGACAATTGGCTGGTCCTGTCCAAGCGCGTCAATGCGCTGCTGGCGCAGCCGAATGTGGACGGCATCGTCATCACCCACGGTACCGATACGCTGGAGGAGACCGCCTATTTTCTGGACCTGACGGTCAAGAGCAAAAAGCCGGTGGTGCTGGTGGGCGCGATGCGTCCATCGACGGCGCTGTCGGCCGATGGGCCGATCAACCTGTACAACGCGGTGCTGCTGGCCGGTTCCGCCGATGCGGTCGGCAAAGGCGTGCTGGTGGCGATGAACGACCAGATCCAGTCGGCACGCGATGTCACCAAGACCAATACCTCGACCCTGGACTCGTTCAAGACTCCGGAACTTGGCCTGCTCGGCTACATCCAGGGCAGCAAGCCGTTCTTCTACCGCCTGCCGGCGCGCAGGCACACGGTGGACAGCGAGTTCGATGTCAGTGCCCTGTCGGCGCTGCCGCAGGTCGATATCGTGTACGGGTATGCGAACATGAATCCGGTGGCGCTCGATGCGTTCGTGGCTGCCGGTGCCAAGGGCATCATCCATGCCGGTGTGGGCGATGGCAGCCTGGCCACCAGGGTGGTGCCGTCGCTGAAGGCGGCGCGTGCGAAAGGGACCATCATCGTGCGGGCCAGCCGCGTCGGCCAGGGCATCCTGGCGCGCAACGGCGAAGCCAACGACGATGAGCTCGATTTTGTGGCGGCCGATACGCTCAGCCCGCAAAAGGCGCGCATCCTGCTGATGCTGGCACTGACCAAGACCAGCAATACCCGCGATATTCAGCGGATGTTTTATACCTACTGACCATGTCGTCCCCGCGCGAAAACGCGGGGACGCCGGCTTAGTCCACTTCCAGCGGCGAAGCCAGTTCCTCATCCTGCCTGGCCTGCTGACGCTCCCACATCTGCGCATACAGCCCGTTTTGCGCCAGCAGCGCGAAGTGGGTGCCCCGCTCGACAATGCGGCCGTGATCGAGCACGATGATCTGCTGCGCGTCGGCCACCGTCGACAGGCGGTGCGCAATGACCATCGTCGTGCGGTTCCGGGCGATCTCCTTGAGCTGCCCCTGGATGGCCTGCTCGGCCTTGGAGTCGAGCGCCGAGGTGGCTTCGTCGAAAATCAGAATCGCCGGGTTCTTGAGCAAGGTGCGCGCGATCGCTACGCGCTGCTTTTCGCCACCCGATAACTTCAGGCCACGCTCGCCCACCATGGTCGCATAGCCATCCGGCAGGCTTTCGATGAAATCGTGGATCGACGCCGCGCGCGCCGCCGCCACGATATCTTCCTTGCTCGCCCCCGGCTTGCCATAAGCGATGTTGTATTCGATGGTGTCGTTGAACAGCACCGTATCCTGCGGCACGATGCCGATCGCGCTGCGCAGCGACTCCTGGGTCACGTTGCGCAGGTCCTGGCCATCGATGCTGATCGAGCCCTCATTGACGTCATAAAAGCGGAACAGCAGCCGCGACAAGGTCGACTTGCCCGAACCGCTGTGCCCGACCACCGCCGTGGTGGTGCCGGCGGCAATCGTGAAGTCGACGTCGAACAGGATCTGGCGCTTGGCTTCGTAGCTGAAATCGACGTGCGAAAACGTGACCTTGGCGCCGTGCGTCGCCAGGGGCGTGGCGCCGGGCGTGTCGGCCACTTCGCGGCCCTCGTCCAGCAGCGCGAACAGGCGCTCCATGTCGGCCAGGCTTTGCTTGATTTCCCGGTAAATAACGCCCAGGAAGTTGAGCGGAATGTACAGCTGGATCATGAAGGTATTGACCATCACCAGGTCGCCGATGGTCATGGTGCCGCCGATGACGCCCAGCGTCGCGCGCCACAGGATCAGCGTGACGGTGGTGGCGATGATCAGCGACTGGCCGGTGTTGAGCACCGACAGCGAGGTCTGCGACCGCACCGCCGCCGACTCGTAGCTCTTCAGGCCCGCGTCATAGCGTCTGGCTTCGTAGTCCTCGTTGCCGAAGTACTTGACGGTCTCGTAATTGATCAGCGAATCGATGGCCTTGGTGTTGGCCTTCGAATCGAGGTCGTTCATGGTGCGGCGAAAGTGCGTGCGCCAGTTCGTCACCACCACCGTAAAGGTGATGTAGGTAACCAGCGCGATGGCAGTGATGGCGCTGAACCAGATGTCGTAGTGCGTGATCAGGTAACCCAGCACCAGCGTGATTTCGACCAGCGTTGGCAGGATGTTGAACAGCGTGTACGAAATCAGCGAGCCGACGCCGCGCGTGCCGCGTTCGATATCGCGCGTCATGCCGCCGGTCTGGCGGTTCAAATGAAACCGCAGCGACAGCGCGTGCAGGTGCCGGAATACGCGCAGGGCGATGGTGCGCACGGCGCGCTGCGTCACGCGCGCAAACAGAAATTCGCGCAGTTCGGTGAACACCGTGGTCGACAGCCGCAGCGCGCCGTAGGCGACCAGCGCCCCGACCGGCAGCACCAGCAGCGCCTGCGGGTTGTGCGGCCCGAGCGTCAGGCTGTCGATCAGGTTCTTGAGTACGATGGGTACGCCGATGTTGGCCATCTTGGCGCCGATCAGGCAGCCGAGCGCCAGGATCACGCGCCACTTGTACACCCAGAGATAGGGCAGCAGCGTGCCGATGGTATTCCAGTCGTTGCGCTTGGGGGCGCTGGGATCGGCGGGTGGCGCGGGGGGACCGGCGGGCTGACGTCGCATGGCAGAGCTCACAGTTTTATGGTTCAATTCCGGACGATTGTAGCTTTTTACGGGAATTCAAGATGACCACCCCACCAAATTCCGCCCCCGTCCCCGCCAGCCGTGGTCTTCCGGAAGGCAAGATTCCGCAGTTGAGGGTGATGCCGGCGCCGGCTGACGCCAACGTCTACGGCGATGTGTTCGGCGGCTGGATCATGGCCCAGGTCGATGTCGCCGGCTCCCTGCCGGCCACCCGGCGCGCGAATGGCCGCGTGGCGACCATCGCAGTGAATTCGTTCGTGTTCAAGAATCCGGTGTTCGTGGGCGATCTGCTATCGTTTTACGCCGACATCGTGAAGGTCGGCAATACTTCGATTACGGTCTATGTCGAGGTCTACGCCGAGCGCAACCGCCTGCAGGCGGACATCGTCAAGGTCACTGAAGCCACACTGACCTACGTGGCCACCGGCCCGGACCGCAAGCCGCGCCAGCTGCCGCCGATCGAATCGCTGATCAGCCGCTAAGGCCGCCGTGGACCTGCAGCGCCGCCTGTTGTTGTGCGACGCCGCGGCTCTGGCGCTGCTGAACGCGGCCCCGGCGCGCGCCGTCCCGCCCGATTATCCCTTCAGCCTGGGCGTCGCCTCCGGCTCTCCCCTGCCCGGTTCCGTGATCCTGTGGACCCGCATCCTCAGCGACCCGCTGGGCGCCAGGCCGACCGCGCCGGTGGCGCTGACGGTGCGCTGGGAAGTCGCGCACGACCCGGCCTTTCGCCGCATCGCCGCGAAAGGCAGTGCGCTCGCTTCACCCACGCTGGCGCACAGCGTGCACGCCGAAGCGGCGGGCTTGCAGCCGGGCCGCTGGTACTGGTACCGCTTCATGCTGGGCGATGCGGTCAGCCCTGTCGGACGCACGCGCACCGCGCCGGCGGCGGGCGAGATGCCCGCCATGCTCAAGCTGGCCGTGGCCTCATGCCAGCACTGGGAATTCAGCAGCTATGCGGCGCACCGGCACATCGCGCACGCTGCGCCGGATTTGGTCGCGTTCCTGGGCGACTATATTTATGAGTGGGGGCCATACAGCCTGCGGCATCCGGGCACAGCCACCCGTACGCACGAGTCGTTTTCGCTGGATGACTACCGTGCGCGCTATGCACAGTACAAAAGCGATCCCGATCTGCAGGCGGCGCACCTGGCCGCGCCCTGGATCGTGACCTGGGACGATCACGAGGTCGCCAACGACTATTCGCCCGAGCGCGACGAACGGCTCGACCCGCGCTTTGCCGAACGGCGCGCTGCGGCGTACCAGGCGTTTTACGAGCACATGCCGCTGCGGGTGCCGCCACCGCAGCAGGGGCCGTTGCGGATGTACCAGCGCTACGACTGGGGCCAGCTGGCGCGCTTTCACGTACTCGACGACCGCCAGTACCGCAGCGAGCATGCCTGCGTACCGGCCGGCCGGGGCGGCTCGGCTTCGGTCACGCGCGCCTGCGCGGCGCTTCGCGATGCGCGCCGGACCATGCTGGGCAGCGAACAGGAAGCCTGGCTGGCCGAGGGGCTGCGCTCATCGAAAGCGCGCTGGAACATCATCGCCCAGCAGACGCCGATGGCGCAATCGAGCCAGGTGCCGGTTGTGCGTCCTGCCGACGGACGGTTCTGGAACGATGGCTGGGACGGTTATCCGATGGCGCGCGCACGGCTGTTCGATGCACTGTCGGCCAGCGGCGCGGCGAACCCGATCGTGCTGGCCGGCGACGTGCACACGTTTTATGCGAGCGAGCTGCGGCGCGACTTCAACCGGCCGGTATCGAGCGCCAATCCAGTCGTCGCCAGCGAATTTTGCGGCACGTCGGTGACCTCGTCTTCGCGGCCGCAAGCGCGCACCGAGCAGTTCGTCGCCATGAATCCGCACACGAAGTATGGGCGCAGCGACAAGCGCGGATTCATGCTGATGGTAGTCACGCCGTCCGCCACACGCGCAAGTTTTATCGGTCTGGACGACGTGCGCGACGCCGGTACGGGCGCTGCGGCATTGGCCAATTTCGAGGTCGCCGCCGGGAGATCAGGCTTTCACCCAATACATGATGTCTAGCGATAGGCAAGCGGTGAGCCCAAAGAACGCCGATGCGGGAAGGAAGGCAAAGGCTGCCGGCCCCTGCCGTTTGTACTGAGCGCGAACGGTTTGGAGGTCAGGTTTCCTTGAATGCGTTGCTTTCAATGTCGGAAAACTCGGTTCTGATTGCGGTCGCAAGCTCCCTGAAATACCGGGCGAACCTTGGCAGCTCGGCCTTCGTCAATACCTTGATACAGCAGGCCGTTCGCTCCGGGACGTAAGATGAGAAAAGGAAATCGCCGTGCGTCACCTGGGTAAGACTCAGCTCCCCATCGACGCCTTTGGAACATTCGAACAGCGGGGAATCAATGACGATGATCGGAAACGTAAATTTCAAATGCGGAAGGTTGCTGGGGGCGTCGCCTTGGGAAATCGTATGGCAGGCCTTGAGCACCGCCATGGCGGCAACATAGGCCGGGTCCTTGTCGTTTCCAAATGCCTGGCGGAAAGCGTAGCCGCATTGGCTGGGCCGGGCCAGAAACTGCCTGAGCGCAGCGGACTTATTCCATCGCTTCGATGCCGCAGACAGCGCGTCTGACGACAGCATTCCGAATGCGAAAAGGCGGCTGTAGTTCGCCAAAGTGTCCTCGGACGTAAATATGACCCAGGGGTTTTTCGACGACTTGCACTCGAGGACGCAGGCTATTTCTATGATGCCGGCGAGATCGGGGTCTTCGGCCAGCACGTCGATTTCGCGCGACTTGTTTTCCTGGGGATCGAGCACGACACTTGATTGCCTGATTTCGAACCCGGCTTCCCTAAAAGCCGTAGCTGCGTCCATTTCCAAGGGAAAGCCGGTGCCCCTAAGCCACTCGGCTATTTTCTCTTCAAGCATCTCGATACCCGAACAAAGTTTACTCTGCCGCCGCGCAGACGAGAAGCACCGGTGTCGTTTGATCTACACCATTTCTTTCTTGCCTAGATAAAAAATTTCGATCGAGGTTGCACCGTGGGCCAACTGGGCCGCCAACGCCTCCACCTTTTTGTTCAGGTTCCAGGCAGCCAGTGCCCCTACGCAAAGCCCGATCACCCCGAAGCCAGCGTCGGACGGCCGAATCAGGTCGTTCGTCCAATAGCAAGTTCGCAAAAAGGCGATTTGCGCAGCGGTCGGCGGAATGGCCGGCATAGTGATATAACGGTGCGGCGGCAATAGATTGCGGTTGGCCAAGCCACCGCGCCCATCGCGCACTCGCTCAAGCTCGGCCCGCGAAGCCGGCGTCCAACCTGGGAATACTCCGCCCCCTCCATTTGCCACACCTGCGGCATGCGCCAGCCCAGTCCATACGCTTCCAGGAAACTGAGCCAACATATTGTTTTTGTCGTCTGCCGACATTTTCCAAACTACGAAATGGCCTGCCATGAACACCTCCACTCGGTTGATTATCGATACGCTTGGCCGCCGAACGACATAACGAACAAGATTGCTACCTTGGCATCCGCTGCACCTGGGTGCCACAGTGTCGAACGATTAGCTATCAATCGTGGCGTAGCGATGCCAATATATGGCTTTCATCACTTGATGGAGGGGGCAACCCGTCGCGCTGCTGCTTAAGCGACCGCCTTCTCGTCGCGCAGCTCGCGCCGCAGGATCTTGCCGACGTTGGTCTTGGGCAGCGAGTCGCGGAACTCGATGAAGCGCGGGCGCTTGTAGCCGGTGAACTGCTCCTTGCAATAGGCCTGCAGCTGCTCGACCGTCAGATTCGGGTCCTTGCGCACCACGAAGAGCTTGACCGCTTCGCCCGAATTCGAATCCGGCACGCCGATGCACGCGCACTCCAGCACGCCGGGGTGGGCCGCAAGCACGCCTTCGACCTCGTTCGGGTACACATTGAAGCCCGATACGAGGATCATGTCCTTCTTGCGGTCGACGATTTTCGTGTACCCGCGCTCGTCCATGATGCCCACGTCGCCGGTCTTGAAGAAGCCATCCGGCGTCATGACCTTGGCCGTTTCATCGTCGCGCTGCCAGTAGCCTGCCATCACCTGCGGGCCGCGAATGGCGATCTCGCCCGGCTGGCCGAGCGCCACCGGTTTGCCGTCGTCGTCGAGGATCGCGATCTCGGTCGATGGATACGGCAGGCCGATAGTGCCGGTAAATTCGCTGATGTCGCAGCGGTTGGCGGTCACCACCGGCGACGTTTCCGAGAGACCGTAGCCTTCGATGATGGCGGTGCCGGTCAGCTTGAGCCACCTGTCGGCCACCGCCTGCTGCACCGCCATGCCGCCGCCGTTGCAGACCTTGAAGCTGGAAAAATCGAGCTTGGCGAACTCGGGATTGTTCAGCAGCCCGTTGTACAGCGTATTCACGGCAGGGAAAATGTTGATGCGGTACTTGGACAGCTCCTTCACGAATCCCGGTATGTCGCGCGGGTTCGGAATCAGCAGGTTCATGCCGCCCAGGCGGGTGGACATGAGCGCGCACACGGTCAATGAATAGATGTGGTACAGCGGCAGCGCGCAGACGAATTCAAGCTGCTGGTCCTTGTCCATGGTGTCGAGCGTCGGCTGCAGCCAGGCTTCGTTCTGCAGGACGTTGGCGATCACGTTCCGGTGCAGCAGGACCGCGCCTTTCGAGACGCCGGTGGTGCCGCCGGTGTACTGCAGGAAGGCGATGTCGTCGTGTCCGGGCGAGGCCGGCTTGAGCGTCAGGCGCGCGCTGTCGGCCAGCATCTTGTTGAAACCGATCGCCGTGGGCAGCGAGAATTGCGGCACCAGCTTTTTAACGCTGCGCACCACGAAGTTGACCACGGTGCCTTTCAAGAGGCCGAGCATGTCGCCCATGGTGGCGAGGATGACGTGCTTGACCGGCGTCTTGTCGAGCACCTGCTGCAGCGTGGTAGCGAAATTCTCCAGCACGACGATGGCTTCGGCACCCGAGTCGTTCAGCTGATGCTGCAGTTCGCGCGCGGTGTAGAGCGGGTTGACGTTGACGATCACGTAGCCGGCACGCAGCACCGCCGCCATGGCGACCGGATACTGC
>CBFGOU010000117.1:0-10507 GCA_965650445.1 uncultured Oxalobacteraceae bacterium
TCGGTTCGGCCATTATTGCGCCCCTCCCGCCGCTGCCGGCTTGGGTTTGCGCGGTGCGATGATCATGGTGCCGCGGCCCTTGCCCGGTTTGGTCTCGCCGCTGGCGTCGTTGCGCGCCACCAGCGCTTCCTTGCGGCTGTCGTAGGAAATGAATTCGCTCTCGAACGATTCGGTCTGCTTGCTGCCTTCGAGCTGGCGAATTTTCGCGTTCGAGAACAGCTTGACGACGTCGGCGCGCTCGTCGTATTCGATGCGCTGGGCTTCGCCCTCGACCCACAGATCGGGTCCGCCGTCGCGCTTCTGGCGGAAGGTGGCGGGCTTGCCGCCGGCGGCAATCAGGGTCACGGCCATGTAGTCGTCGGGAGACTCCTTGATCACCGCCTTGTCGGATTTGAGGATCAGGGTGCCCTTGGTGATCACGACGTTACCGGTGACGGTACTGATCTGGTTGACTTTATCGATGTCGACGGAGTCGTAATTGATCAGGGTTTCCTTGTTGGCGTCGGCCTTCTCGGCGGACGCGTTCAGGGCGGCCAGCGCCAGCACTACGAAAGTGAAAATTTTGTTCATGGTCGTCAATCTTGGTTAAGCCGGGCGCGCTACCGCGCGGCCTTGGGGGGAAACACCATCTGCCCTCGTCTGTCGAAGTGCAGCTTGCCGGTGGCGTTGTCGGCTTGCATGCCGGTGCCCGCGATCGTCGTCGTGCCCAGGCGGGCATTGACCGCCAGTGCGGTCTCCATCCGCTCTTCGTCCGGGTACACGGTCAGCGCTTCGGTCTTGATATTGAGCGGCTTCTGGAGCGCCGAGGCAGGCCGGTTGACCTCGACCCGGCCGGCCAGGTCGACCTTGTTCTGGGCGTGATAGATGCGCGCGCGCCTGGCCACTACCGTGGTGGGCGGTGCCTGCGGATTCAGGTTTTGCAGCACCGGCGCCACCACATCCGAGGTATCGTCCACCGGCCTGTGCGTGAGCTTGGCGCCCGAGAACAGGTAGCGCGGCTTGCCCTCGGGCGTCATGCGCACGAAGCTGAACTTCTCGACGATGTAATCCGGGTCGTTCTTGAAACGGTCGGCGTCGATATCGACGTCGCCCTCCATCACGTGCACCAGCCAGTACGAACCGAACGCCACGAAGGCGCCGACCATGATGGTGATCAGCAGCGGCCAGAGGTGGGCGGTGCGCTTATCCACGGCCGTCGTCCTCGCCGCCAAGGGTCCCCGCTTGCGCGAGGACGACGGATCGCTGGATCGTATTCATGTCAGGCGAAATACGGCGCCAGCGCCATGTCGTAGGTACCCTGCGCGCGCATGACCAGGTCGCACACTTCGCGCACCGCGCCACGCCCGCCCCCGGCCTTGGTCACGTAGTGGGCGCGGTACTGCACCTCCGGGTGCCCGGTCGGCACCGTCACGGCGAAGCCCACCTGCAGCAGCAGCGGAAGGTCAATCAC
The DNA here is from genome assembly GCA_965650445.1 of uncultured Oxalobacteraceae bacterium. GTDB lineage: Bacteria > Pseudomonadota > Gammaproteobacteria > Burkholderiales > Burkholderiaceae_D > Telluria_A. The sequence continues at coordinate 1,451 of CBFGOU010000117.1, forward strand.
GTCGTCGCCGATGTAGCCGCACTGGTCCGCCGTGACACCGGTCGCTTCCAGCAGCCTGGCGAAGGCCACGCGCTTGTCGTGGATGCCCTGGTGAACGTGCTGGATGCCCAGGTCGGCCGCGCGCCGCACCACGATGGGCGAATTGCGCGCGCTGATGATGGCCGTCTGCACGCCGGTCTTCATCAGCAGCTGGATGCCAAGGCCATCGAGCACATTGAACGTTTTGGTCGCTTCGCCATCGGCCGAGTAAGTCAGGCTGCCGTCGGTGAGCACGCCGTCGACGTCGAAAATCATCACCTTCACGCCGGCCGCGCGGCGCATGTGTTCGAGCTCGATCATCAGATTACCTTTGCGCGGGTCAGGTCGTGAATGTGCAGCGCGCCCACCAGCCTGTCGTCGCCATCGACCACCAGCATCTGGTTGATGCGGAACTCCTCCATCACACGCACGGCATCCACCGCCAGCTGCTCGGGATGGACGCGGCGCGGATTGACATGCATGACGTCGCGGATCACCACCTTGGTGAAATCCTGCACGCGTTCGATCAGGCGGCGCAGGTCGCCGTCGGTGAAGACGCCGACCGGGCGGCCTTCGGCATCGACCACGGCGGTCATGCCCATGCCCTTCTGGGTAATTTCCAGCAGCGCGGTCGAGAGCGACACGTCGGCCGTCACGCGCGGCACCGCCTCGCCGCTGCGCATGACGTCGCGCACGTGGGTCAGCAGGCGCCGGCCGAGCGCACCACCGGGGTGCGAACGGGCGAAGTCTTCTTCCTTGAAGCCGCGCGCGTCCAGCAGCGCCACCGCGAGCGCGTCGCCGAGCGCCAGCGTGACGGTGGTGCTGGCGGTCGGCGCCAGGTTGAGCGGGCAGGCTTCCTTGGCCACCGACACGTCCAGGTGCACGTCGGCCAGCCTGGCCAGGCTGGAATTGGGATTGCCGGTCATGGCGATCAGCGGTGAACCCATGCGCTTGACGATCGGCAGGATCGACATCAGCTCGGAAGTTTCGCCGGAATTGGAAATGGCGATGAAAGCGTCCTGCGCGGTCACCATGCCAAGGTCGCCGTGGGCGGCCTCGGCCGGATGCACGAACATCGCCGGCGTCCCGGTCGAGGCCAGGGTGGCGGCGATCTTGCGGCCGATATGGCCGGACTTGCCGATGCCGGACACCACCACGCGCCCGCCGCACTCGAGCAGCAGGGCGACGGCGCGGCCGACGCTGTCGTCGCCGGCCAGGCGCGCGTGCACGGCGCGGATCGCGTCGGCCTCGATGTCGAGGGTCTCGCGGGCCATCTGCATGGCGCGTTCCGTGATGTTTCGGTCAAAAGCTTTCAGCATTGTTTTTTCATCGGTTACACTCATGGCGGAAGTATAAACGAATTGCGAAAGCAAAAAACTTGCCAGACGCAACAAACAACGAATTCACCCCCACGTCATACGGCAACGCATGTTTTCAGGACTTGAACTGACCCTCCTTTTACTCGGCAGCGCGGTCCTCGGCGTGGTCGCCTTCCGCATGATGCACTTGCCGCCGATGCTGGGTTACCTGGCGGTCGGCATCCTGATCGGCCCGCATTCGCTGGGCCTGGCCGACAACAGCGAAACCACCCAGCACCTGGCCGAATTCGGCGTGGTGTTCCTGATGTTTTCCATCGGCCTGGAATTCTCGCTGTCGCAGCTGATGGCGATGCGCCGCATCGTGTTCGGGCTGGGGATGGCGCAGGTGCTGCTGACGATCGCGGCCACCATGCTGTTCGGCTGGGTGATTTCGACCCAGCTGCCGGCCCCGTTCCGGCTGAACTGGCAGGCCTCGTTCGCCTTGGGCGGCGCGCTGGCGATGTCCTCGACCGCCATCGTGGTCAAGATGCTGACCGAGCGGCTGGAGCTGGAAAGCCAGCATGGCCGGCGCATCATCGGCATCCTGCTGTTCCAGGATCTGGCCGTGGTGCCGCTGCTGATCCTGATTCCGTCGCTGGGCAAACCGCCCGAGCAGTTGGCCGAAACCCTGGCCTGGGCCAGTTTCAAGGCGGTGATCGTGCTGGTGCTGCTGCTGTTCATCGGCCAGAAGATCATGCGCAAGTGGTTCAACGTCGTGGTCAAGCGGCGCTCGCAGGAGCTGTTCATGCTCAACCTGCTGATGATCACCCTGGGCGCGGCCTGGATCACCGAGCGCGCCGGCCTGTCGATGGCGCTGGGGGCCTTCGTGGCCGGCATGCTGATTTCCGAAACCCAGTACAAGCATCAGGTGGAAGAAGACATCAAGCCGTTCCGCGATGTGCTGCTCGGGCTGTTCTTCATCACCGTCGGCATGCTGCTCAACGTCGGCCTGGTGCTGGAGAACTGGTGGCTGGTGCTGGTACTGCTGTGCGGCCCGGTGCTGCTGAAATTCGCCCTGATCGCGCTGCTGGCCAAGCTGTTCGGCAGCAGCGACGGCGTGTCGATGCGCACCGGCCTGGCGCTGGCGCAGGCGGGCGAATTCGGCTTCGTGCTGCTCAACCTGTCGGCCGGCGCCAGGCTGCTCGACCCGTACATGATCCAGCTGGTGCTGGCCTCGATGGTGCTGTCGATGCTGGTGGCGCCGTTCATCATCTCGAAATCGGACCAGATCGTGCTGAAGATGGCCTCCAACGAGTGGATGCTGCAGTCGCTCCAGCTGACCCAGATCGCCAGCCGCACCATGGCCACGCAAAAGCACGTGATCGTGGCCGGGTTCGGGCGCAGCGGACAGTCGCTGGCGACCTTGCTGAGCGAGGAAAAGGTCGCCTACCAGGCGCTCGACCTGGACCCGGAGCGGGTGCAGGAGGCGCAGGCGGCCGGCGCGCAGGTGTCGTACGGCGACGCGGCGCGCCGCGAGAGCCTGATTGCGGCCGGTATTTACCGCGCCAGCGCGCTGGTGATCACGTATGCCAGCACGCCGTCGCAGCTGAAGGTGCTGCATCTGGTGCACGAACTGGCGCCGACCTTGCCGGTGATCGTGCGCAGTCATGACGATACCGACCTGGATCTATTGAAGAAGGCCGGGGCCACCGAGGTGGTGCCGGAGGCGCTGGAGGGCAGCCTGATGCTGGCCTCGCACGCGCTGGTGATGATGGGGGTGCCGCTGCGGCGCGTGGTGCACCGCGTGCAGACGGCGCGCGACGAGCGCTATGCTTCGCTGCGCGGCTACTTCCATGGCCTGTCGGATGCGGCGGACGATCCGGAACACATGTTCGTGCGGCTGCATTCGGTCACCCTGCGCGAGGATGCGCCGGCCATCGGCAAACGCATCGATGAACTGGGGCTGGGCAACGTGGGCGCCGAGGTCACCACGATCCGGCGCGGGCGCGAGCGGGTGGAAGTAACGCCCGTGACCGAGCTGGCGCAGGGCGATGTGGTGGTGCTGCGTGGATCGGCAGAGGCGGTGTCGAAGGCTGAGTCGTGTTTGCTTAGCTAGGTTGTCCCCGCGTTCCCGAGGACGACAGCGTCAGTCGAACGACACCACCCGGTTACGCCCCGCCTCCTTGGCGCGGTACAGCGCATGGTCGGCGTGCGCGACCAGTGCCTGCGCCACGCCTTCGATCGCGTGATCGCGTTCAAAATCATCCAGGGTGGCCACGCCGATCGACACCGATAGCGGCAGTTCGGCGCCGTGCGACAGCGTGAACGGCGTGCCGGCGATGCTGGCGCGGATGCGCTGCGCCACCATCGCGGCGCTGCCGGAATCGGCATCGATCAGCAGCACCACGAATTCTTCGCCACCGAAGCGGCCCAGCGCGTCCGACAGGCGCAGTTCGGCCTTGATGCGGCCGGCCACCTCGCGCAGCACTTCATCGCCGCCCTGATGGCCCACACTGTCGTTGACGCTCTTGAAATGGTCGATGTCGATGTACAGGCACGAAATGCGGTATGCCTGGCGCCTTGCCCGCGCAATCTCTTCCAGCAGGCGGCGGTCGATGTAGCGGCGGTTGTACACGCCGGTCAGCGAATCGGTCAGCCCGATGTACTTGAGCATCTCGTTACTGATGACGTTTTCCAGGCAGATCGCGATGATCGACGCCATGTGCTCGACGAAATCGGTCCCGAGCGCCGGCGTGAAGCGGCCGGCGTCGACGCTGCCCAGATTCAGGGTGCCGATCAGGCGCTTGTTGCGCAGCAGCGGCACCAGCGCGATGCTTTGCAGCCCGGCCGGCGGATTCGGGAAAAACGCTTGGTGCTGGACCGTGTGATACGGTCCCAGCATCGGTTTCGGCGGGCCGGTGAACTGTTCGTTCCTGGCCGGGACAAAGCCCAGGCTGCTGTCGGCGTCGACAAACATCAGATTCGGATAATCGTTGAAGTCCACGCCCAGCTTTTTCATCACGCTGTGGATGTCGGCGCCCTCGTCGACCAGGGTCAGGGTGACGACGTCGAGCTCGCAAATGACCGGCAGCCGGCTGAAAATCAGATTGATCAGCGTGGGAAAGCTGTCCGAGCCGACGATATCGAGGTCGAAGGCCTGGTGGCGGCACATGATGTCGTGGTTGCGCTCGGCCTGCTCGAGCAGATACGCCAGGCGCGCGCGCAGCGACTCGTTCTCTGCGGTCAGATCGCGCGATGTGGCGCCAGAATCATGCATTGTCCCGTCCCTTCCCTGTTTATCTTTTAATTTTTATTTTGATTTTCAGCAATTCCATCACCTTACGCCAACTCTCCACCGTTTGAAAATGAAAAGTCGCGAATTGTCGCATCGGTGCTAAAAGGCCAGCTTGAAAGGCACTTCCTGGCCCACCACCAGCCGTTCACCCTCGCCTTGGGTGACGATGCAGTTCATGCCGAAACATATCGCACCATCGAGGGCGGCCTTGGCGCGGTAGCTGCGCAGGATATCGAGCGGATCGGGGCCGCGGATGCCGGTGCCCTGGTCGACCGAGGGGATCGGACAGCGCGGACACGGTTTGACCGGCTTGAGCTCGGCGGCGCCGAAGCTGAAGCTGCCGACGTAGTCCTCTTCGAAGGCGTCAAGGCCATCGATGACGATATTCGGGCGGAAACGGTTCATCGGCAGCGGCAGGCGGCCGGCCGCGGCCAGTTTGCCGTTGAGGTCGGCCAGCGAAGCCGTGCCGGTCACAAGGATCGGGTAACCATCCGAAAACAAGGTCGGCGCCGCCACCCCGCCGGTCCATTTGGTGCTGGCAAAGCGGGTGGCGCTGGTGTGAAAACGCACCAGCCGGCACGGCGTGCCGATGGCGTTGGAAAACCAGGCCGCCGTCACATCGTCGCAGTCGTAGGCCGGATAGGTCTCGTCCCACAGCGTGACCTGCACCACGCGCTCGTCTTCCGGCGCGGGCAGGCCAAGCGCAATCTCCAGCCGCAACATGCCGGGGGCGCGCAGTTCCAGGGTGTCGGCTTTCAGGCGCGGTGCGATCAGGGCCATGCGCGGATGTTCGCGCTGGGTCAGGTATTTGCCTTGAGGATCGACCACCATCCATTCGCGGTCGTACACGGCATCGACCGACAGGCCGGCGCGCGTGAGCGTCGCTTCGAACACCGATATGCCGCCGCAGGACTTGATGGGATACAAAACCAGCTCTGATAATATTGCCATTGCCGCAAAACTACCTAATAAGAAACGCAGAAGTATGCCGTACTTTGGTGCGGAAGTCTCGAGCGTATCGGCAATAGTTTCCCGTGAAAAATATCAAGCTGCCGTTTCGATGGAAAGGTAGATTGGTCACTTGGCTTCCACCTCAAGGACAATCATGCCAGCACCCACTGCCCGCACGCTGCTGGCCGCCCTGGCCCTGCTAACCGGGAACTCCCACGCGGCCGCCGTCAAAAGCGCCCTGGACGACCAACGCTTCGGTCTGTTCGCGGCGGCGCAATTCATGACCGCCAGCGGACCTTGCCCGGACTGCCAGAGTATGCGCCAGGGCCGCTGGTACTTCAAGGATGATCTGGTGGCCGTGCCGCGCGGGGCCGATGCCGCCCTGCCCGGCCTGGTGTGGCTGGGTTCGCCGCAAATCCTGGAACAGGCCACGCTGCAGGGCGACGGCGCGCAATGGCGGGCGCCGGACGGCAGCAGCGGCAGTCTCAAGCTGGTTCCCAGGATCGCCACCAACCGCTCGTACTGGAACGGCGCGACCACGCGCTTTTTTGGCCAGCGGCCGGTGCGCATGCGCGGCACTGTGGCAAAGGACGGCAGCTTCGTGGCGCGCACGGTGTGGCCGCGCGACTTCGTCATCGCACCGGGGCCGGTGCAGCGGCTCGATCAGCCCGGCGCCTTACAGAGATTTGTCCGCGACGCCGCGGGCCAGTACGGCACCCGCGTGGTGTGGCAGCGCGCGCGCGGCGCGGCTGGGCGCTGGCAGGACAAGCCGGTGCTGGGCATCATGCTCAACGGCGCACAGGGCGACGACGACGAAGCCTTCGGCGGCCACTTTGCGATCGCCACCGGCCAGTTGGGCAAGGGCGGCGAGTGGTCGGACTGGATCGTCAATAATTTCTATAACCTCGATTCGGTCAGCGAGAAAGGCATCGTCGCCGCGCCGGTCCCGATGGACAACTACCTGATGGACCTGAACAGCGGCCAGCAGTACTACCGCCCTTCGACCATGCTGGTGGCAATTCTCAGCCAGCCGCGCACGGCGCAGGCGTATCAGGCCCGTGTGCAGCGGGTCTTCGAGCGCTTTTACCGGCACGAGTTCACCTACCGCCACGCCGGCGCCAACTGCGCCGGCATCAGCCTGGATGTGTTCAAGGAGCTGGGCTGGAACATTCCGCAGCGCGGCCCGACCAGCAGCCTGAAGGCGCTCGGCGCCTACGCCTACCTGGCCGGCAAGGACCTGAGCCTGACCAGCGGACGCAAGATCTACGACTATCTGACCGAAGAACAGGTGCGCCTGTATCCGGCGGTGGCGTTCGACGCGCTCGGCACCGACCTGCTGCAGCTGGTGGGCGCCGTGCCGGGCCCGGCGCGCGCCTTGAGCAGTTTCGAACGGCAGCTGCAAAGCGACATCGACGCTGTGGTGCTGGTCACCATTCCGCAGATCCCCTCGAGCCGCGCGATGGGATCGGCGCCAGTGTTCTCGTTCGATGAATTCATGCGGCGCACGCCGCCTGAGCGCGCGGACTGGAAAATCGTGCCGACCGCGGCGCGCCCCTTTCCCGCCGAGCTGCGCGAAGCGAGCAGCGTGATCGACGAATCGCCGTCGCCGGTACCGCTGCCGGTGGCCGGCATCGCCGCCGGGGGCATGTTCGGCGTGGGCGCTTTCATGCGCCGGCGCCGGCGCCGCATTGCCTAGTCGAGGGTCTGGCGGAAGCGCCACAGTGCGAGCGCTCCCGCCGCCAGCATGAACAGCGCGATCGGCCACAGGTGCGGGGCCACCTCGACGGCGCCGTTCCCCTTCAACATCACACCGCGCACGATGCGCAGGAAGTGCGTCAGCGGCAGCACTTCGCCGATGTTCTGTGCCCAGTTGGGCATGCCGCGGAACGGAAACATGAAGCCGGTCAGCAGCATCGACGGCAGGAAGAAGAAAAACGTCAGCTGCATGGCCTGCAGCTGATTGCGCGCGATGGTCGAGAAGGTGAAGCCGATCGCCAGGTTGGCGGCCATGAACAGCACCAGCGCGCCGGACAGCAGCCACAGGCTGCCCAGCAGGGGCACCCTGAACAGCAGCACCGCGGCGGAAAGGATCACCGCCACCTGCACATAGCCGATCAGGATGTAGGGAACGATCTTGCCGAGCATGACTTCCAGCGGCGACACCGGCGTGGCCAGCAGATTTTCCATGGTGCCGCGCTCGCGTTCGCGCGTCATCGCCAGCGCCGTCATCATCACCATCGTCATGGTCAGGATCACTCCCATCAGGCCGGGCACGATGTTGTAGCGGGTCAGCCCTTCCGGGTTGTAGCGGCGCTGGGTGCGGATCTCGAACGGCGCTTCGGCCGGGCGCAGATGGGCCAGCGGGCCGGCCAGCTCGCGCCCGATGGCGCGCTGGGCGAGCGCGTTCACCAGCGCCAGCGCGTTGCCGGTGGCGGCGGGGTCGGTGGCGTCGGCCGCCAGCAGCATGGCGGGCCGCTCCCCGCGCAGCAGGCGGCGCGAGAAGTCGCCCGGCACCTGCAGCACGAACTGCACCTCGCCGCGCGCCAGCAGGGCGTCGCCTTCGGCGGCCCCGCCGACCGTGCGCACCACGTGGAAGTAACGCGAATTTTCCAGCGCCGCCACCAGGCTGCGCGAGAACACGCTGTGGTCGGCATCGTGCACCGCCAGCGGCAGCTGGCGCACGTCGCCGTTGATGGCAAAGCCGAACAGCACCAGCTGCACAATCGGTATGCCGATCATCATCATGAAGGTGAGGCGGTCGCGCCGCACCTGGCGCAGCTCCTTGAGCAGCACCGCCAGCATGCGGCGCCAGTTCAAGACCGCTCCCCGGCGAAGTTGTCGCGCGCGTTTTGCATCAGCGCGATGAACACGTCTTCCAGACTGCTGGGAATCGGCGTGGCGGTGAGGCCGCGCAGTTCCTGGCGCGCCAGCGCGGCATCCAGCGCGCCCTGGTCGTCCGCGCTGACGTGCAGGGTAGCGCCGAACGGCGCCACGGTGCGGATGCCGGGGCAGGCGCGCAGGCGCTGCGCCGCGGCGTTCAGGTCCGCGCCGGTGAGCGACCAGGTCTTCAATGCGGCCGCGGCGATGACTTCGTCCACGCTGCCGCGCGCCAGCAGCTTGCCGTAGGCGATGTAGGCCAGCTGATGGCAGCGCTCGGCTTCATCCATGTAGTGGGTCGACACCAGCACCGTCATGCCGCCCGCGGCCAGGCTGTGGATCTGGTCCCAGAAGTCGCGCCGCGCGGACGGATCGACGCCGGCGGTCGGCTCGTCCAGCAGCAGCAGCTGCGGATCGTGGATCAGGCAGGCCGCCAGCGCCAGCCGCTGCTTCCAGCCGCCCGAGAGCGAACCGGCCAGCTGCCGGCGGCGGGTGTCCAGCCCAAGCCGTGCCAGGCTCGCATCGACCCGCGCGCGGCGCGGCGCCACGCCATACACGCGCGCGACGAAATCGAGGTTTTCCTCGATGCTCAGATCTTCGTACAGGCCGAACTTCTGG
>CBFGOU010000118.1:0-10482 GCA_965650445.1 uncultured Oxalobacteraceae bacterium
CCCCGGTATCGCGCGCGCGCGACGAAATCGGCGACCTGGTCAACGCCTTCGGCGCCATGAGCGGCGCGCTGGTGGCGCTGGTGGCCGAGATTGGCGCGGGCGCGGCCACCATCCGTAGCGCCGGCGACGACATTGCCGGCGGCAACGCGGTGCTGGCCCGCCACAGCGAGTCGCAAGCCCAGGCCCTGACCCAGACGGTGGCTTCGATGCAAACCTTGTCGGCCACCTTCGCGCGCAGCGCCGGCCACGCCAGCGCCGGGCGTGCCGTGGTCGAGCGCGCCTGCGGGGTGGCCGAACAGGGCGCCGCCGCGGTCGGGCAAGTGGTCGAAACGATGCACAGCATCCGCTCCAGCTCGCGCACCATGGCCGAGATCGTCAATGTCATCAACGAGATCGCGTTTCAAACCAATATCCTGGCGCTCAACGCCGCGGTCGAGGCGGCGCACGCGGGCGAACAGGGGCGCGGCTTTGCCGTCGTGGCCGCCGAAGTGCGCAGCCTGGCCCAGCGCTCGGCCAGTGCGGCCCTGGAAATCCGCGGCCTGATCGACACCTCGGTGCAAACCGTGGTCGCCGGCGGCGCGCTGGTCGAATCGGCCGGCGCCACCATCGGCCAGCTGGTGCAGGCGGTGCGCGAGGTCGAGCGCATCATCGGCGCGATTGCCGCGGCGGGCGATGTCCAGCATGCGGAAATTGCTCAGTTAGAACAAGCCATCGCCCACATCGGTGCCATGGCGCAGGAAAACGGCCGCTTGTCCGACAGCGCTGCCGTCGAGTCGGCCCGGCTGGAGCGCGAAAGCATACGGTTGAGCCGCGCAGTCAGTGTTTTTCGGACCGAAATCGCCCCAACAACCCCGGTTTTGCGGGGCTTTCTCCAGTAGGACTAGGCCTACCAGAGATGATGCATACAGCCTACATCGGTGCGACTGCTAATCTTATGTTCGGCAACGGACTATGGCTTTAATGTACACACATCGCGCTTCGCTGCTTGGGTTAGCACGGCAACCTTGACCCAGGTTCGCGGCGAAGCGCCCGTGAGTAGGTTAGAGATAGTGAGGAAAAAAATGAACAACACCCAACTTGGTGGTACCGCACAAAAAGCGCCGGCCATTCCTGTAGGTTCCCAGGAAATCAAAGTTGCGTCCAAACCTGTTGTCAGCTATAGCGGCACTCAGCAAAACGAACTCCTGGCCGCCCTCCCCCGCCCCGATTTGGAATCCCTGTTCGAACATCTGGAATTAGTACAACTGCCGTTCGGCAAAGAATTGTTTGAATACGGCAGCAAGCTGGAAAATGTGTATTTCCCCACCACCGCCATCGTTTCCCTGCTGTATGTGATGGAAGACGGCGCCACCACGGAAATCGCCGTGGTCGGCCATGAGGGCGTGGTCGGCGTGTCCCTGTTCATGGGCGAGCGCGCCATGTGCAGCGCCGTGGTCCAGAGCGCCGGCTACGGTTACCGCCTGAAAACCCAGTATCTGCGCGATGCGTTCAACAAGGGCGGCGCCCTGCCCCAGTTACTGATGCGCTACACCAACGCCTTGTTTGCCCAGATGGCGCAAAACGCTGTCGGCGGCCGTCACAGCTCGATCGAGCAAAAGCTGTGCCGCTGGCTGCTCGACCGCCTGGACCGTTCGCCGACCAATGAACTGAAAGTGACCCAGGAACTGATTTCCATCATGCTGGGCGTGCGCCGCGAGAGCATCACCGCCGCCGCCGGCAAGCTGCAGGACGATGGCCTGATCACTTACCGCCGTGGCAACATCACTGTAATTGACCGTCAAGGTCTTGAGGAATATGCGGGTGAGTGCTACAAGGTGGCAAAGACGGAATATGACCGTCTGCTGACGGACGTGGCCCGCTGACGCTGGCCTGGCTCATCTGTGTTACCTGAGCGTGGGTAATGCGCGACACTTCCAGCATACCGCTTGCCGTCTGGGGCATCGCCCCCGGCAGCAGGCCGGCATCATTCACCGGAATAAATGCTTCGACCACGGTACCGACGTCATTGACGCCGCGCTGAACCCGCAAGGTTCCCCCCAGCAGCAAGGCCCGTTCGCGCATGCCCAGCAAGCCGTGCGACTTGGGCTTGCTGGCCGCATCGATATCGATGCCGATCCCGTCATCGCTTACTTCCAGCGCAATTCCGCCCGCTTCCCGCGACAAATGCACGATGACATGGCGCGCCCGGGCATACTTGGCGATATTGTTGAGCGATTCCTGCACGATACGGAACACGGCGATCGACTGCATTGGACCGGCCACGTCGACCTCGCCCTCGATCAGCGCTTCGCAATCGAGTCCGGTCACGACCGCATACTCGTCGCAATAGTGCTGGATGGCGCTGGACAGGCCGAGGTTGTCCAGCAGGCTGGGACGCAGATTTTCCACGATGCGGCGCTTCAGCTCGACCGTGTCGACCAGGGTGCCGCGCGCCCGTTCCAGCATGCCCGCCAGCGCCGGGTACTGGGCACGCAAACGGTCGGCCACGGCATTGAGATCCATGCCGATGGCGGTCAGGTTGGCGCCCAGTTCGTCATGCAGTTCGCGCGCCAGCTTGGCTTTCTCTTCCTCGCTGACACTGATCAGGTGGCGCGACAGCACTGACAATTGCTCGGTGCGCAAGTCCACCATGGATTCCAGATTCTCGTTGGCATGCTGCAGCGCACGCTGGGCCACCTGGCGCGCCTGGAAGCCGCGCCGGATCAGGCGGTAAAACAGTGCCAGCACAAAAATCGCCACCGCATTGATGCCTATGCCCAGCATCACGGCATTCTGATATTGCTTGTAGAACACACCGCTGCGCGCGTTCAGCAATTCGTTCTGTTCCTGCACCATGATCACCACTTGCAGGCGTATCTCGTCGAGCATCGATTTGCTGTCCGAAAACGCGGCAATCTTGACGATATCTTCCAGCCCGCCCTTGCGGTAGACCTCCAGGATCTGGTTCATATTGTCGAGCTTGCGATACACCAGCGAGCGCAGTTGCGCCAGATTGCGGCGCTGGGAAGGATTGTCGGCCAACAGGGTATCGAGCTCGCGGAACTGGATGTCGATCTCGCTGGTTGCGGTGCGCAGCGGGCCCAGATACACCTCCGAACCCGACAGGAAATAGCCGCGCAGACTGCTTTCGGCATCCATGATCAGCACGTTCAGATATTGCATCTTGTCGCTGACGCGCGCGGTCTGGCTCTGGACCGAATTGGCCCCCTTGAGCGAGCTGAGGTTGTGAAACAAGCTCCAGCCGTTGACGACCAGAATCAGCACACACACCAGTCCCAGCAAGGTCGTAAACAGCGGCACGCCCGGCTTGGTCTTCGGTTCAGTTGAAAAATGCATCCGAGAATCCTTTTGCGCGCTGCAAAGCTAGTCTGGCGGCAATTATAGACCGCATATTGCTGCAGTGCAGCCGAGCACAGCCTATCGTGTGGCGTGCTTCGGACAGGATCGTGCGCTGGCTTATCGAGCCGTCAAGAAGGGATGCCAAGCCGGCATCGCGCGCTCAATCGAGCAGATTATTCTTCATGGCGTAGTAAGTCAGGTCGCTGTTCGATTGCAGCCCCATCTTTTCCATGATGCGGGTACGGTAGGTCGATACCGTCTTGATACTGAGCGACAGTGCCACGCCGATATCGGACACGGTCGCCCCCTTGGCCAGGCGCAGGAACACCTGGAATTCGCGGTCCGACAACTCGGTATGCAGCGCCGTGTTGGGATCGCGGTCGAAACTTTGCGCCAGCAGTTCGCCGACGGTGGAACTGACGTAACGCCGCCCCTGGTACACCGTGCGGACGGCGGTTTTCAGTTCGTCCGCTTCGCATTCCTTGTTCAGATAGCCATTGGCGCCCATCTTGAACAGATTCAGTGCGTACTGCTGGGCCGGGTAGCCGGACAGGATCAGCACTGGCAGATTCGGCTGGCCCTGGCGGATCGTGCGCAGGATATCGATGCCGCTTTGATCGGGCATGGCGATGTCGAGCAACAGCACATCGCAGATTTCCCGACGTGCAATGTCAAGGGCTTCACGCCCGGTTGCGCCTTCGGCCACCACCTCGAAATCGGAGGACGAAGAGAAAATTTGTTTAAATCCTGCTCTTACTATCTGGTGATCGTCACATATGGCAACGCGTATCATTGTCTTCCCTTAAATTTTCCCTGGCATAGGAAGAGCCCGAGGCGGTGGTTCTGGCCCGGCACTGCGGATGCGTTAGTATTCTAGCACTCTGGCTGTTCGGTACAAAACACTGTAGAACCTTGAGCTCATGCATTGGCCCTGGCCAGCACGGCATGGTGCCGGGGCATATGGGGCCGCCTTTCGGTGCTGCAAGTCACCTGGGCCGCCGAATGGGGACCGCGGCAAACCGTCGTGTGCGGTCCAGGTTTCGCATGAGAAGCGCCGCCGTACGAAGGGTACGGTGGGCATCGCAGGGCGAAACGACGCGGCCCGCCGGTTGACCGCGGTCCCCGATTGATGGGGGCGGGTTAGCGGCCGTGCCGCAACAACGCCAGAATGGCGGACAGTTCCTGGCGAATCACTGCCACATCGAGCGCCGGCTGCGGGTGGACTGTTTCCACCTCCTCAGCTTCGTGCCCATCGGCCGCCTCCGCTTCAATGGCCACGGCCTCGCCGTGGCGGGTATCGAGTTTGTTGCGGGCGCCGCTGATGGTAAAGCCCTGCTCATACAGCAATTCGCGTATCCGGCGGATCAGCAGTACCTCGTGGTGCTGGTAATAGCGGCGGTTCCCACGTCGTTTGACTGGTTTGAGCTGGGTGAATTCCTGCTCCCAGTAGCGAAGTACGTGCGGTTTGACCCCGCACAACTCACTGACTTCACCGATCGTGAAATAGCGCTTGGCCGGAATCGCGGGCAGCACTATCAGATCAGCCTTGCTCGGACGATCGTTCATGGCGTACTTGCTTGCTTTATATGGCAGTGTGCGTGGTGGAAAGGCTGTTCGGCGCTCCGGCGCATCGCAATCTTCGTCCGTGCGCCGTTCTCATGTAAAGTCAACGACCGTTTCTTGCTATCTGCGGGGCAGATGCTGCACGCCCCCCGGACCGCTTACGCGGCCCGTGCCGGCGGACTGGTCTCTTCGACCATGCCCTTGAGCTTCTGGCTGGCGTGGAAAGTCACGACCCGGCGCGCCGTGATCGGAATTTCCTCGCCCGTCTTGGGATTGCGGCCCGGCCGCTGCGGCTTGTCGCGCAACTGGAAGTTGCCGAAGCCGGACAGCTTGACCGCCTCCCCGCGTTCGAGCGCGTTGCGGATTTCGTCAAAGAAGGTCTCGACCATGTCCTTGGCTTCGCGTTTGTTCAAGCCGACTTGCTCAAACAGCAACTCGGCCAACTCGGCCTTGGTCAAGGTCGGCAGATTCTTTTCCGCCTCCTGGCGCACCTTCGCAACCTGCATGGCCCGATGCAAGTCGGCGGCCAGTGCCGATTGAAGAACCGCGGAATCAACGTCGTTGTTATTAATTTTCCAGCCCTGCCTTATTTCGTCGTGCTTCGAGTCGACAATGGGCACCAAGGTGCCCATCCATTGCCGCAATTATGCGCGCAGCCGCGCACCGTGCTGTTGCTGGGCCGATCCGGCCAGCGCCGTCATCACGGCATCGACCACATCGTCCTGCAAAGTGGTTTGAGTATCTTGCAAGCTAAAGCGGAAAGCAAGGCTTTTTTCGTCCGCTTCCAAGCCCTTGCCGCGATATTCATCAAATAAAACAATGGCTTGCACAATCTTTCCAGCCGGATTTAGTTGCAACTCGGCAGTGAAAGAATCCAATAATGCTTGTGCTGCGACGGTCTGTTTGACCACCAGCGCGAGGTCACGCGTGGCGCCCGGGAACTTCGAAATCTCTGCATAGTGCGGCACTTGTCGTTGCTGCAACGCAACAGCATCCACCTCGAACACCACCGGTGCCTGCGGCAAGTCGTACTTTTGCAGCCAGCGCGGATGCAGCTCGCCGAGATAGCCGATCACCTGGCCGTCGAGCTCGATCTGTGCCGAACGGCCGGGATGCAGCGCCGGGTGCCCGGTCTTCACAAAGCGCGCCACGCGCGGCGCGAACAGCGCTTCCAGATCCGCCTTGACGTCGAAATAATCGACGGCACGGCTCGGCACGCCCCACTGCTCATCCTGCGCCGGGCCGTAGGCGATCCCCGCCACCCGCTTGGGCTGGTCGAAGCCGGCCACCGACAGCGGACCATCCAGCGCCTGTGGATTGCGCTTGAACACGCCGCCCACCTCGAACACCCGCACCCGGCCCGCCTTGCGGTTCAGGTTATAGCGCACGTTGGCGACCAGGCTGCCGATCAGCGACGAGCGCATCACCGACAACTGGCTGGCGATCGGGTTTTGCAGCTTGATCTGGTCGCCGTTGGCGGCGAAATCAGTCTCCCATGCGGACTCCACAAAACTCATGTTGACCACTTCCTGATACCCCAGGTCGGCCAGCTGATGACGCACGGCGAACAGCGACCGGGTATTTTCGGGCGCGGCAGACATGCGGTGCTCGGCCACCGGCGGCTTGGCAGGAATATTTTCGAAGCCATACACGCGCGCGACTTCTTCGATCAGGTCTTCCTCGATCTCGATGTCGAAACGATACGACGGCGAGGTCACGGAAAACTGACCTTCCTGCTGCGTAAATGGCAAGCCCAGGCGAGTGAAAATGTCCGCCACGACCGCGTCCGTCAAGGGCACGCCGATCACTTTTTGCGCGCGTGCAGTACGCATGACAACCGGTGCGCGCTGCGGCAGATTCACCGCCTGGTCATCGATTGGACCGACCTTGGTCTCAGGAGTTCCGCAGATCTCGACAATCAGGGCCGTGATGCGCTCGAGGTGCTCGATGATCGTGGCGAAATCGACGCCGCGCTCGAAGCGATGGGCGGCATCGGTGGAAAAATTGTAGCGCCGCGCACGGCCCTGGATGCTGTTTGGCCACCAGAAGGCCGCTTCCAGATAAATATCCGTGGTATCGAGCGACACGGCCGTGGAATCGCCGCCCATGATGCCGGCCAGCGATTCGATTTCCTTGTCGTCAGCAATCACGCCGACCCATTCGTCGACCTCGACGGTGTTGCCGTTCAACAGCTTGAGCGATTCACCCTTCTTGCCCCAACGCACATTCAAGCCGCCATGGATCTTGGCCAGATCGAACACGTGCGACGGGCGGCCCAGTTCCAGCATGACGTAGTTGGAAATATCGACCAGCGCCGACACCGGACGCTGGCCGCTGCGCTCGAGGCGCTGACGCATCCAGGCCGGGGTTTCCGCCTGCGCGTTCAGGCCGCGGATGATACGGCCGCTGAAGCGCCCGCACAGGTCCGGCGCGCTAACCGTGACCGGCAGCACTTCGGCGCTGCTCACGGCCACGGGAGCCGAGCCTGGTGCGCGCAGCGGCGTGCCGGTCAGGGCCGACACTTCGCGTGCCACGCCCAGCACCGACAGGCAGTCGGCCTTGTTCGGCGTGAGCTTGATGGTGAACTTGAGGTCGTTGAGCGCCAGGTAATCGCGGATGTCCTGGCCCACCGGCGCATCCGCCGGCAATTCCATCAGGCCGCTGCTTTCTTCCGACAGCTTGAGCTCCTTGGCCGAGCACATCATGCCCTGCGATTCCACGCCGCGCAGCGCGCCAACCTTGATCACGAAAGGCTTGCCGTCCGCACCGGGCGGCAATACCGCGCCGGCCGTCGCGCAAATGGCTTTCATGCCGGCGCGCACATTCGGCGCACCGCACACGATATTGAGCAAGGTGCCGGTGCCGACATCGACCTGGCAGACATTCAGGCGGTCGGCGTTCGGATGCTTGGCCACCTCGACCACCTGGGCCACCACCACGTTGTTGAAGGGCGGCGCGACCGGGTCGACCTCTTCCACTTCCAGGCCGGACATGGTCAGCAGGTGCGACAACTGCTCCGAAGTCAGGTCCGGATCGACCATGGTACGCAGCCAGTTTTCAGAAAATTGCATGTTGTTTGACTTTCTTGCGAATTTAATTGAACTGCTTCAAGAAACGCAGATCGCCTTCGTAGAACAGGCGCAGGTCGTTGATCCCGTAGCGCAGCATGGTCAAGCGTTCGATGCCCGAACCGAAGGCGAAGCCGATGAATTTTTCCGGATCCAGGCCGAAGTTGCGCACCACGCTGGGGTGCACCTGGCCCGACCCGGACACTTCCAGCCAGCGCCCCTTGAGCGGACCGCTGCCGAAGGCGATGTCGATCTCGGCCGATGGTTCGGTGAACGGGAAATACGAGGGACGGAAACGCACCTGCAAGTCGTCGGTCTCGAAGAACGCCTTGACGAAATTGAGGTACACACCCTTCAGGTCGGCAAAGCTGATGTTTTCGGCAATCCACAGGCCCTCGACCTGATGGAACATCGGCGAGTGGGTGGCATCGCTGTCGACCCGGTAAGTGCGGCCCGGCGCGATCACCTTGATCGGCGGGGTATGCGTGCGCGCATAGCGCACCTGCATGGGGCTGGTATGCGTACGCAGCAGCAATGGCTTGCCGGTACTGTCGTTACCTTCAATATAGAAGGTGTCCTGCATCGAGCGGGCCGGATGGTTTTCCGGGCTGTTAAGCGCCGTGAAATTGGTCCAGTCGGTTTCGATTTCCGGCCCATCGGCCACATCGAAGCCGATCGAGCGGAAGATTTCCTCGATCCGTTCCCAGCTGCGCATCACCGGGTGGATGCCGCCGACCGAGCGGCCGCGGCCGGGCAGGGTCACATCGATCGCTTCGGCGTTCAGGCGCGCTTCGAGCTGGGCATTGGCCAGCGCGTCGCGGCGCTGGGTCAGCGCGGTCTCGATCTGCACCTTGGCAGCGTTGATCAGGGCGCCCTGGGCTTTCTTCTGATCCGGGTCGAGTTTGCCCAGGCCCTTCATTTGCTCGGTAATCTGGCCAGTCTTGCCCAAGTACCTGGCCTTGGCGTTTTCCAGTGCGGCAGCGTCTTCGGCGGCGAGAAAGTCAGCCTGCGCCGAGACGACGAGTTCTTCCAGGGAATTCATGCGGTGTATTTTCCTCTGCGGGATGGCGCACGCGCCACAATCAAAAACGGGGCACAGGTTTAAACCTCTGCCCCGCTCTTTGCGCGCCACCGGACGGCGGCGCTGCATGGATCATTGCTGATTAGGCAGCGATCTGTGCCTTGACGGTGTTGACAATCGCGGCGAAGGCCGGCTTGTCCATCACAGCCATATCGGCCAGGACTTTACGGTCCAGTTCGATCGAAGCTTTCTTCAGGCCGTTCATGAACACGCTGTAGGTCACGCCATGCTCACGGGAAGCGGCGTTGATACGAGCGATCCACAGGCGGCGGAACACGCGTTTCTTGTTGCGGCGGTCGCGGTAAGCGTACTGGCCAGCGCGCATGACTGCTTGCTTGGCGATACGGAATACCTTGCTGCGGCGACCACGGTAGCCTTTAGCTTGAACAAGAATTTTCTTATGACGGGCACGAGCTGTAACCCCACGTTTTACTCTAGGCATAGTAACTCCTTAGGTGTGAGATTAAGCAGACGGCATCATGCGCATGACGGACGTGACGTCGGACGCATTGATGTTGCGGGTACCGCGCAGTTGACGCTTGTTTTTGGTGGTCTTTTTGGTCAGGATGTGACGCTTGAACGCCATACCCGACTTCACGGTACCACCTGGACGCACGCGAAAACGCTTCTTCGCGGAGCTTTTGGTCTTCATTTTTGGCATAGTAGTTCTGTCCTGTCCGGACAGCTCCAATGGCAGGATTGCAGGTGGCAGCACTGCGCTGCTCTTAGGGGCCTGCTTTCACATATGTTCCCTCGTGGAGAGAGAAGCCGGCAATTATAACCTGAGAACGACGGAAAACGACAGAAAAAAAAACAAAGGCGGATGAGAAACCTCACCCGCCCCGTCGGATCGGCGCCGAAGCGCGATCGCTGTGCTTACTTCTTTTTCTTCGGCGACAGAATCATGATCATCTGACGGCCTTCCATCTTCGGGAACTGCTCGACCTGGCCATACGGCTCGAGGTCGGCTTTCAAGCGCTCCAGCATACGGAAGCCGATGTCCTGGTGGGCCATTTCACGGCCGCGGAACCGCAGCGTGATTTTGGTTTTGTCACCCTCTTCCAGAAACTTGACCAGGTTACGCAGCTTGATATTGTAGTCGCCATCATCGGTACCGGGACGGAATTTGACTTCCTTCACCGCGATGATTTTCTGCTTCAATTTGGCTTCGTGCGCCTTCTTCTGTTCCGAATATTTGAACTTGCCGTAATCCATGAGGCGGCAGACCGGCGGTTGCGCGGTCGGCGCGATCTCCACCAGATCGACGTTCGCTTCTTCGGCCAGACGAAATGCCTCAGCCAGGCTCACAATGCCAAGCGGCTCGTTATTCACGCCCGATAAACGCATTTCCGGGGCCGTGATTTCGCCATTGATGCGATGCGACTTGTCAGTAGCTATGTTGTTTCCTTTTAAAGTCTGAAGAATTAGCCG
>CBFGOU010000119.1:0-10468 GCA_965650445.1 uncultured Oxalobacteraceae bacterium
CAAGGACGACAACACGGTGTACGACGTGCAGAAGAAGTTCATCGACTACGCCGCCGACATGAAGTGGGACTACACCCTCATCGACGCCGACTGGGACCGCAAGATCGGCTACGAGAAGATGGCCGAACTGGTCAAATACGCCGCCGCGAAAAAGATCGGCCTGATCGTCTGGTACAACTCGTCGGGCAAGTGGAACGAGACCCCGTACACGCCCAAGGGCGCCTTGCTCACAGCCGAGCAGCGCGCCAGCGAATTCAAGCGCCTGCGCGAGATGGGCATCAAGGGCGTGAAGATCGACTTCTTCGGGGGCGACGGCCAGTCGATGATCCAGTACTACGTCGACCTGCTGCGCGACGCCGCCAAGGAAGGCCTGCTGGTCAACTTCCACGGCGCGACCCTGCCGCGCGGCTGGTCGCGCACCTGGCCCAACCTGATGACCGCCGAAGCGATCCGCGGCCTGGAGTTCACCACCTTCGAGCAGGCCGACGAAGACAAGGTCGTGCGCCACGCCGCCACCATCCCGTTCGTGCGCAACCTGTTCGATCCGATGGACTTCACCCCGATGGTGTTCGGCGATATTCCGAAGATCAAGCGCAGCACCCGCAACGGCTTCGAGCTGGCTGAATCGGTGCTGTTCCTGTCGGGGATCCAGCATTTCGCCGAGATCCCGGAAGGCATGGCCACCGTCCCGGCCTACGTCAAGACCATGCTGCAGGATCTGCCGCGCCAGTGGGATGACGTCAGGTTCATCACCGGCTATCCGGGCTCGCACGTGGTCATCGCGCGCAAGGCCGGCAATGCCTGGTACGTGGCCGGCATCAACGCCGAAGCCTACGACATGCCGCTCGAACTGGACCTGTCCTTCATGGGCAAGCGCAGCGGCACCCTGATTGCCGATGGCGCCGGCGAACGCGAATTCACCAGGGCCGATATCAAGAGCGGCAAGACCACGGTGACGCTCAAGCCGGCGGGCGGCTTCGTCGCCATCTTCAAATAGCACCAGACACACCACAACAAAAGTGAGACACCCAATGAAAATCAAGCACAATATCATCGCATTGAGCCTGGCCGCCGTCGGCGCGCTGCCGGCATGGGCGGCCAACCAGGTCAGCGTGGCGATCGACGCCACCAAACCGGGCCCGGTCATCAACAAGAACGTCTACGGCCAGTTCGCCGAACACCTCGGCACCGGCATCTACGAAGGCATGTGGGTCGGTCCGAAATCGAAGATCCCCAACACCAGGGGCTGGCGTAACGACGTGGTCGGCGCGCTCAAGGAACTGCATGTGCCGCTGATCCGCTGGCCGGGCGGCTGCTTCGCCGACGAATACCACTGGCGCGACGGCATCGGCGCGCCCGGGAAGCGTGCGACCAAGGTCAACACCAACTGGGGCGGCGTGGAAGAAAACAACGCGGTCGGCACCCACGAATTCTTCGACCTGGCCGAACAGGTCGGCGCCGACACCTACGTCAACGGCAACCTCGGTACCGGCTCGGTGCAGGAGATGAGCGAGTGGATCGAGTACATGACCTCGGACAGCAAATCCACCCTGGCCAACCTGCGCCGCAAGAACGGCCGCGACAAGCCGTTCAAGGTGGACTTTTTCGCCATCGGTAATGAAGCCTGGGGCTGCGGCGGCAACATGACGCCCGAGTACTACGCTGATCTGTACCGCAACTACAACAGCTTCCTGAGAGCGCCGCAGCAGTACCGTCCGAAGATGATCGCCAGCGGCGGCAACGACAACGACATGATGTGGACCGATGTGCTGTCGAGCCGCCTGAAGGGCATGACCGACGCCATCAGCTTCCACTACTACACCATCCCGACCGGCAAGTGGGAAGGCAAGGGCGCGGCCACCGGCTTCAAGGAAAACGAGTGGATGTCGACCTTGCAGAACACGCTGAGGATGGATTCGCTGATCAAGACCAATGTGGCGATTCTCGACAAGAACGATCCGGCCAAGAAGATCGGCTTCTACGTCGATGAATGGGGCACCTGGTACGACGTCGAGCCGGGTACCAACGCCGGCTTCCTGTTCCAGAACAACACCCTGCGCGACGCGGTCGTCGCTGCGCTCAACTTCAACATCTTCCACGCCTATGCGGACCGGGTGAAGATGACCAATATCGCGCAGATGGTCAACGTGCTGCAGGCGATGATCATCACCGATAAGGACAAGATGATCCTGACCCCGACCTACTACGCCTACCAGATGTACGTGCCGTTCCAGGACGCCACCTCGCTGCCGGTGCAGGTCAGCGACAGCGCGCCGTACAAGTTCGGCGACGCCAGCATTCCGGGCGTATCGGCATCGGCAGCGCGCGGCAAGGACGGCAAGGTGTATGTTGCGCTGGTCAACACCAACCCTGGCCAGCCGGTCGACGTGAACGTGGACGTGACGGGCACCAAGGTGACCGGCGCCAGCGGCAAGGTGCTGACCTCGGCCGAGATGGACGCGCACAACACCTTCAAGGCTCCGCAGGCGATCAAGCCGGCGCCATACAGCGCCAAGGCCGCCAACGGCAAACTGACTCTGTCGCTGCCTGCCAAGGCGGTGGTGGTCGTGGCACTGGAAGGCTAAGCGATGAAATCCCCAGTGATACTGCGCGCGGCCGCACTGGCCGCCGCGCTGCTGGTGGCCGCATGCGGCGGCGGGGGCGGCGGCAGCGCCGGCACCTCCACGCCTGTGCCGACGTCAACGCCGACGCCGACGCCAACGCCAACGCAGGCTGCCGTGACCTTCGCCGAAATCTCGGTGCACGACCCGTCGGTCATCAAGAGCGGCGACACCTTCTATGTGTTCGGCTCGCACCTGTCGGCGGCCAAGACGACCGACCTGATGAACTGGACCCGCGTTGCCGATGGCGTCACCAACGCCAATCCGCTGTTCACCAACGTGACCACGGCCCTGTCGGAAGCGCTGACCTGGGCGCAGACCGACACCCTGTGGGCGCCGGACGTGCACGACATCGATGGCAAGTTCTACTTCTACTACAACGCCTGCAAGGGCGACTCGCCCCGTTCGGCGATGGGGGTGGCGGTGGCCGACAAGATCGAAGGGCCGTATGTGGACAAGGGCGTGTTCCTGAAGTCCGGCATGTGGGGCGAAGCCAGCCCTGACGGCACCATCTACGACGCCACCAAGCATCCGAACGTGGTCGACCCGCAGGTGTTCAACGACGCCAGCGGCAAGCTGTGGATGATCTACGGCTCGTACTCCGGCGGCATCTTCATGATGGAAATGGACAAGGCGACCGGCAAGCCGGTGGCGGGGCAGGGTTACGGCAAGCGTCTGATGGGCGGCAACCATTCCCGTATCGAAGGCGCGTACGTGCTGTACAACCCGCAGTCGCAGTACTACTACATGTTCACTTCCTTTGGCGGCCTGGATGCGAACGGCGGCTACAATGTGCGCGTCTCGCGTTCGAAAAACCCGGACGGACCGTATGTCGACGCCAAGGGCACCGACATGGCGAACGTGAAGGCCAATCCGGCACTGCCGCTGTTCGACGACGCCTCGATCGCCCCGTACGGCCAGAAGCTGATGGGCAACCACCAGTTCACCTTGCAGACCGGCGACACCGGCACCGCGCTGGGCTACGTATCGCCGGGCCACAACTCGGCCTACTACGATGCCGCGACCAAGAAGTCGTTCATCATCTTCCACACGCGCTTCCCGAACCGCGGCGAGCAGCATGAAGTGCGCGTGCACGAGATGTTCATCAACGAAGACGGCTGGCCGGTCGTGGCGCCGCTGCGCTATGCGCCGTTGTCCAAGAGCGCGACCACGCTGTCGGCCGACGTGAGCGCGGCCGATGCGGCGGGCAGCTACCAGTTCGTCAACCACGGCAAGGACATCAGCGCCACCATCAAGACGGCGGCGAACCTCAAGCTGAACGCCGACGGCAGCGTCACCGGCTCGGTGAGCGGTACCTGGGCGTACAAGGGCGGCAACAACGTCACGCTGGCCCTGGGTTCCACCGGCACCTTCAGCGGTGTGCTGTCGCGCCAGTGGAATACGAATGCGAACACCTTTGTCGTCACCTTCACGGCCCAATCGGTCGAGGGTGTGTCGCTGTGGGGTCTGCGCACCGGTAACTAAGTAAGACGTCGTCCTCGCGCAAGCGGGGACGACGGTTTTAAGGGTTCATCATGAAAAAGCTGTTTCGTAGTGCGGCGTTCGCTACGACCGTCCTGCTCTTTGCCTGCGCCAACGCCAAGCAGGTCGGCGTGCACGACCCGGTGATGGCCAAGGATGGCAACACCTATTACCTGTTCAGCACCGGTCCCGGCATCACCTTCTACAGCTCGACCGACCTGACCAGCTGGACGCCGGCCGGGCGCGTCTTTCCCAAGGACCCAAGCTGGGCCAGGCGGGTCGCGCCGACCTTCGACGGCCACGTCTGGGCGCCTGACGTCATCCAGGCCAACGGCAAGTTCTACCTGTATTACTCGGTCTCCGGCTTCGGCAAGAACACCTCCGCCATTGGCGTCACCGTCAACAAAACCCTGGACCCGAAATCGCCTTCCTACAAATGGGAAGACCAGGGCATCGTGCTTGAATCGGTGCCGAACCGCGACAACTGGAACGCCATCGACCCGAACGTCGTGTTCGACGACAAGGGCACACCCTGGATGACCTTCGGCTCGTTCTGGAGCGGTATCAAGATCGTCAAGCTGGCGCCGGACATGGTTCACCTGGCCGAGCCGCAGGAATGGAAAGCGCTGGCCACCCATGGCCCCGACAGCGACGAAACGCCGAACGATATCGAAGGCCCGTTCATCTTCAAGAAGAACGGCTACTACTACCTGTTCGCCTCGTGGGGCCTGTGCTGCCGCGGCAAGAACAGCACGTATCGTACCGTGGTGGGGCGATCGAAGAGCGTGACCGGTCCCTACCTGGACCGCAACGGCAAGGACATGGCCAAGGGCGGCGGCTCGCTGGTCATCGACCGCAACAAGGATTTCAGCGGCGTAGGCCACAACAGTGCCTACACCTTCAACGGCAAGGACTATCTGGTGGTGCACGCCTACGAGGCCGCCGACAACTACCAGCAAAAGCTGAAGATGCTGGAGATGAAATGGGATCGCGACGGCTGGCCGGTGGTCGATCCCGAAGACCTGAAACGCTACCAGAGCAAACTACTCCCATGAGCAAACTTCTCGCCAGCCTGCTGCTGGCCGCATCTGCATTGACGGCGTCGGCCGCGGATCGTTTTCCGCTGGCCGACGTTCGCCTTGGCGCGGGCCCGTTCCTGGACGCCCAGAACCGCAATCTCCACTACCTGATGTCGCTCGATCCGGACAAGCTGCTCGCGCCGTTCCAGCGTGAAGCGGGGCTGCCACTGAAGGAGCCGAGCTACGGCAACTGGGAGTCGAGCGGGCTCGATGGCCACATGGGCGGCCACTACCTGTCGGCGCTGGCGCTGATGTATGCGTCGACCGGCGATGCGCAGGTCAAGCAGCGCCTCGACTACTTCGTCGATGAACTGAAGAAGTGCCAGCAGGCCAACGGCAACGGCTACATCGGCGGCATCCCCGAGGGCAGCAAGGCATGGCAGGATATCGCCAAGGGCGTGGTCAAGGCCGACAACTTCTCGGTCAACGGCAAATGGGTCCCCTGGTACAACCTGCACAAGACCTATGCCGGCCTGCGCGACGCCTATCACTATGGCGGCAACCAGGACGCGCGCGCGATGCTGGTCAAGATGGCCGACTGGGCGCTCAAGCTGACCGCCGCGCTGACCGACGAGCAGATGCAGACCATGCTGCGCAGCGAGCATGGCGGCATGAACGAAGTGCTGGCCGATGTGTACGAACTCACCGGCGACAAAAAGTACCTGGCGCTGGCGCAGCGCTTCTCGCATCAAGCCTTGCTGCAGCCGCTGGAGCAGGGCCAGGACAAGCTGACCGGCATGCACGCCAACACGCAGATCCCGAAAGTGATCGGCTTCGAGCGTATGGCTGCGCTGGGCGGCGGCCAGCAGCTGCACAAGGCCGCCGAATTCTTCTGGCGCACCGTGATTGACCACCGCACCGTGGCCATCGGCGGCAACAGCGTCAGGGAGCACTTCCACGACGACAAAGACTTTTCGCCCATGGTGAACGAGGTCGAAGGTCCCGAAACCTGCAACACCTACAACATGCTGCGGCTGTCGGAGATGCTGTTCCGGCGCGACCCCAGCGTGCGCTACGCCGACTACATGGAGCGTGCGCTGTTCAATCACATCCTGTCGTCGCAGCACCCGGACACCGGCGGCTTCGTCTACTTCACGCCGATGCGGCCGAACCACTACCGCGTGTACTCGCAGGTCGACAAGGCGATGTGGTGCTGCGTCGGATCGGGCATCGAGAGCCAGTCCAAGTATGGCGAATTTATCTACGCCCACGAAAAAGATGCACTGTTCGTCAACCTGTACACGTCCTCGACGTTAGACTGGCATGACAAGGGCGTGCGCATCACCCAGACGACGCGCTTTCCGGATGCCGACACCAGCCGCCTGACGGTCGATGGCGATGGCGACTTCACCGTCAAGCTGCGTTATCCGGGCTGGGTCGCGCGCGGGGCGATGCAGGTCAAGGTGAACGGCAAGGCGGTCCGGGTGGACGCCAAGCCGGGCAGCTATGTGAACCTGAAGCGCCACTGGCGCAAGGGCGACCGGGTCGACGTGACGCTGCCGATGCAAACGACCCTGGAACGCATGCCGGACCAGTCGAATTATTATGCGGTGCTGCGCGGGCCGATCGTCCTGGCGGCCAAGACCCAGCTGTTCGCCAACGAGAAGCTGAACGTGTTCGCGGACGATTCGCGCATGGGGCATATCGCCAACGGTCCTGTTTGTCCGCTGGAGGCGGCGCCGCTGTTCGTCAGCGACACGCGCGATTTTGTGAAGAAGTTCAAGCCGGTCAAGGGCGAACCGATGACGTTCACCGCGCCCGGCCTGATCCAGGGCAGCGGCGCGGCGAACATGAAGCTGATCCCGTTCTTCCGCCTGCATGATTCGCGCTACACGATCTACTGGCCGTATTCGACGCCGGCCGAGGCGGTGGCGACGCGCGAAGCGGCGGCCAGGGCCGAAGCCGAGCGCATCGCCCTCGATGCGGTCACGATCGACCAGGTGGCGCCGGGCGAGCAGCAGCCGGAGTCGGATCATGCGTTCGCGGGCGAGGGCGCGGACGCCGGCATCAGCAAGGGCAGGCACTGGCGCCATGCCAGCGGGTGGTTCAGTTACGTACTGAACGACCGCAAGCTGGAAGCGAAAACCTTGCGCTTGACCTTCAGCGGCGCCGATGCGGGCCGCAAGTTCGATGTGCTGGTCAATGGCCAGCAGGTCGCCGCGGTCGCGCTGGAGCAGAACGCGCAGGAGTTCTACACGCAGGACGTGGCCATTCCGGCCGACCTGGTCAAGGCGTCGCAGGGCAAGCTGACGGTGAAGTTCGTGGCCAAACCGGGGTCGATGGCCGGTGGGCTGTACGGCCTGCGTTTGTTACGATAATCCACAATGGTGATAATATTTTCGATATCTCACCAGTCAAAAAAATGATTGGTTCGATATGCCACTTTCTCCTACCATAAGCGATATAGGAAAAAGTGTAAAACTCAAAGGAGACATACATGTTTCAGACTCGACGACTTATCCTTGCCACCGCCGTCATGGGCGCCATGGCTGCCAGTTTCCCTGCCATCGCGGCCAAGCCGCTGGTGATGGGCTTCTCCCAGGTGGGCGCCGAAAGCGAATGGCGCACCGCCAATACCGCTTCGGTGAAGGACGCCGCCAAGAAGGCCGGCGTGACCCTGAAATTCGCCGACGCCCAGCAACGCCAGGAAAACCAGGTCAAGGCCATCCGCTCCTTCATCGCCCAGAAAGTGGACGTGATCGCGTTCTCGCCGGTGGTCGAATCGGGCTGGGAAACCGTGCTGCGTGAAGCCAAGGCCGCCAAGATCCCCGTGATCCTGACCGACCGCGCCGTCAACGTTACCGATCCAAGCCTGTTCGCCTCCTTCATCGGTTCGGACTTCGTGGAAGAAGGCCGCCGCGCCGGCAAGTGGCTGGTGGAGCGCTCCGCCAAGATCAACAAGCCGGTCATCAACGTGGTCGAACTGCAGGGCACCGTGGGCGCGGCACCGGCGATCGACCGCAAGAAGGGCTTCGAGGAAGCCATCAAGGCCAATCCGAAGCTGAAGATCGTACGTTCGCAGACCGGCGACTTCACCCGCGCCAAGGGCAAGGAAGTCATGGAAGCCTTCCTGAAAGCCCAGGGCAAGGCCATCGACGTGCTGTTCGCGCATAACGACGACATGGCCATCGGCGCCATCCAGGCGATCGAGGAAGCCGGCCTGAAACCGGGCAAGGACATCCTGGTCATCTCGATCGACGGCGTCAAAGGCGCGTTCCAGGCCATGGTCGCCGGCAAGCTGAATGTGACGGTCGAATGCAATCCGCTGCTCGGTCCTCAGCTGATGCAGCTGGCCGCCGATGTCGCCGCCGGCAAACCGGTACCGAAGCGTGTCACCGTGGTCGAGGGCGTTTTCCCGGCCGAAGTGGCCGCCAAAGAGCTTCCTAACCGTAAATATTAAATCGCTTAATTGGCTTCTCATGAACGAGGCATCACAGGCCGCCGCTCCCGTACTGGAGTTGCGCGGCATTAGTAAGCAGTTCCCAGGCGTGAAGGCACTCAGCGACGTTGCCTTGCGCCTGTTCCCCGGCGAAGTCCATACCCTGATGGGGCAGAACGGCGCCGGCAAATCGACCCTGATCAAGGTGCTCACCGGCGTGTATACGCCGGAGTCGGGCACCATCACCATGGAAGGGCAGCAGATCCGCCCGGCCTCGACCCAGGACGCGCAGCGCCTGGGGATCAGCACCGTGTACCAGGAAGTCAATCTGTGCCCGAATCTGTCGGTCGCGGAGAACATTTTCATCGGCCGCTATCCGCGCAAGTTCGGCATGGTCGACTGGGGCCGCATGCGCAAGGATGCCGCCGTCCTGCTCGAGCAGCTGGAAGTAAGTATCGATGTGTCGGCGCCGCTGTCGAACTATCCGCTGGCGATCCAGCAGATGGTGGCGATCTCGCGCGCGCTCAACATCTCGGCGCGCGTGCTGATTCTGGACGAGCCGACTTCCAGCCTGGACGAAGCCGAAGTGCAGCTGCTGTTCCGCGTGCTCTCCAAACTGCGTTCGCAAGGCATGGCGATCCTGTTCGTGACCCACTTCCTGGACCAGACCTACGCGATCTCGGACCGCATCACGGTGATGCGCAACGGCCAGCTCGAAGGCGAGTACCTGGCCCGCGACCTGTCGCGCGTGGCACTGGTGAACAAGATGATCGGCCAGCCCGACACCAGCGAAGACCCGGGCGCGGCCGGCCTGCCGGCGCGCGAAGTGCCGGTCGGCGGCGCGCTGCTGAAAGCCACCGGACTGGGACGGCGCGGCGCGCTCAACCCGCTCGACCTGACCATCAACGAAGGCGAGATGCTGGGCCTGTGCGGCCTGCTCGGCTCCGGCCGTACCGAGGCGGCGCGCCTGCTGTTCGGCGCCGACAAGGCCGACAGCGGCACGATCTCCATCGGCCGGCACAACAGCACCTTCAGCTCGCCGCGCGAAGCGATCGAAGCCGGTATCGCCTTCTGCTCGGAAGACCGCAAGCACGAAGGCGCGATCCTGGCCCTGTCGGTGCGCGAGAACGTGATCCTGGCGATGCAGGCCCAGTTGGGCATGATGCGCGCCATTCCGTTCCGCCAGCAGCAGGAGATGGCCGAGAACTACGTGAAGTGGCTGGGTGTAAAGACAGCCAGTATCGAAACCCCGATCGGATCGCTCTCGGGCGGCAATCAGCAAAAGGTGCTGCTGGCACGCTGGCTGGTGACCAAGCCGAAGATGCTGATCCTGGACGAACCGACGCGCGGCATCGACGTGCGCGCCAAGCAGGAAATCATGGATTATGTAAGTGCCCTGTGCCAGAAGGGGATGTCGATTCTGTTCATCTCTTCCGAGCTGCCCGAAGTGCTGCGCTGCAGCGACCGGCTGATGATCATGCGCGACCGTAAGGCTTGCGGCGAATATCAGCGCGGCGAATTGAACGACACCACCGTGCTGCAGGTGATCGCGGGAGAGGCGGCATGAGCGGCCTGCCTACCTCCACCCAGGCCGTGCCAAACGGCTTCTCGCTCGGTCCCCTGATGCGTCACTCGCTGTTCCGGCCGGTGGCCGCGCTGGCGGTGCTGCTGCTGATCGACCTGTTCACCATTCCGGGCTTCTTCCACCTGACGATCAAGGACGGCCACCTGTACGGCAGCCTGATCGACATCGTCAACCGCGCCGCTCCGCTGATGCTGGCGGCCATCGGCATGACCCTGGTGATCGCCACGCGCGGCATCGACATTTCGGTCGGCGCCGTGGTGGCCTTGTCCGGTACCGTGGCCGCCATGCTGATCGGCGGCGGTCCGGATGCCGAAACCCCGAT
>CBFGOU010000120.1:0-10429 GCA_965650445.1 uncultured Oxalobacteraceae bacterium
CGTCGGTCTCGACGTCGGGAACGCTGGTAAACCGCGCCAGCTGCTGGGTAAAGACAAGACGCGCCATGTGCCGATTTTAGCGTGTTCCGATGCCCTTGGACGCGCGCGCCTGGCCTAGAATGGGGCCATGTCCACGCGCGGAGCACTGTATGCCTATCCAACCCGATGAACTGGCTGCCCTGATGGCGGAAGTCGAAGCCGAAGACCCGATCGATTTCGCCGATCTGCCCTTCCACGAAGACGAACTGCGCAGCCTGGTGGCGACCCACCTGTGTGAGATGGCCGCGGCGATGGAAAAGTTCAGCACCGAAGACAAACTGATGACACTGCTGGCAGTGTCGGCCAAGCTGGTGCTGGAAAACCTCGTGCTCCACGTGCAAATGCTGCGCCGGCACGGGCTGCCGCTGAGCGACAGCGTCGAAGCGCTGCTCCAGCGTTTACGCAAACCCGGCTAGCGGGCCGGCGCAGGGCTCCTTGCGGCGGGACAATGTTGCTTTAAGCATTGCTCCCGTGTCACTATGACGGTATTCGCCGCAATGCCAGGCCGTACTTTGTCCGGCCGCTCCCCATCACCGCAAAGGAACTCAAGAAATGCCGCGTATCGCTCATAAGCTGACCATCCCTGCCGCCCTGATTTCCGGCGCTTTCCTGCTCGGCGCGGGCCTGACCGGCTGCGGCAAGAGCGAGACGGCGGCCAGCCTGATCGCCGATGCCCAGGCCTACCAGGCCAAAGGCGACAACAAGGCCGCCCTGATCCAGCTGAAAAATGCGGTGGTCAAGAGCCCGGACGACGCCAACGCGCGTTTCCTGCTGGCCTCGCTGTACAACACCATGGGCGACGGCGTGTCGGCGGAAAAGGAAATCCGCAAGGCGCTCAGCCTGGGCCTGCCCGCGCCGAAAGCCGCGCCGGTCCTGGCCAACGCCCTGTCGGCGCAACGCGAATTCAAAAAACTGCTGGCCGAAACCGAGAGCAATCCGGCCGAACCGGGCGTGCTGGTCTTGCGCGGCAATGCCTTCCTGCAAACCGGCGAGGCCGACAAGGCCAAGCAAAGCTTCGACCAGGCGCTGCAGGCCAACCCGGCCGATGGCGGCGCGCTGATCGGCCTGGCCAACCTGGCGCTGAGCCGGCAGGATGTGCCCGCCGCCCTTGAGCTGGCCGGCCAGGCCGCAGCCTAGGATCCGAAAAATCCCGATGTCTGGATGTTCAAGGGCAGCCTGACCGCGCGCCAGGGCAAGCCGGACGCCGCCCTCGCCGCCTTCGACCAGGCGCTCGCGCTCAAGCCCGACCACCGCAGCGCCCACATCGAAAAAGCCTACATCGAAATCGCCGCCGGCAAGTTCGACGCCGCCCGCGCCGACCTGGACGCGGCCCGCAAGATCACACCCGGCAGCCTGACCACGACCTATACCCAGGCCCTGCTGGAGCACACCGAAGGCAAGCATGCCCAGGCCCTCGAATCGGTGCAAAAAGTGCTGCGCGCCGCCCCCGAGCACATGCCCAGCGTCCTGCTGGCCGGCGCGATCCAGTCCAACCTGGGCAATTACGAGCAAGCCGAGCAGCACCTGAAGAAGTACCTGGAAAAATATCCGGACGTTGTGTACGCGCGTAAGCTACTGGCCACCACCATGCTGCGCAACGCGCAGCCGGCCGACGCCGCGGCAGCGCTGGCTCCGGTGCTGAAGAATACCGAAGACCCGCAACTGCTGGCGCTGGCGGGCGAATCCTATATGCAGGTGCGCGATTTCGACAAGGCGTCGGACTACTTCCAAAAGGCCAGCGAGCTGGCCCCCAAAGCGGCCGCCCTGCACACCTCGCTGGGCTTGAGCAAGCTCGGCCAGGGCGACAACGCCAAGGCCATCACCGAACTGGAACTGGCCGCCAGCATGGATCCGAAGTCGCAGCAGGCCGGCATGGCACTGGTGCGTACCCAGCTGGGCCTGAAACAATATGACAAGGCCCTGGCCACGGTCGCCAAGATGGAGCAGCAGCAACCCGACAATGCGCTGGTGCAAAATCTCAAGGGCGGCGTCTACATGGCCAAGGGCGAGCGCGACAAGGCGCGCGCCGCCTTTGCCAAGTCGCTGGAATTGCAGCCGACCTATTTCGCCTCCCTGGTGAACCTGGCCCAGCTGGACGTGCTGGATAAAAAGCTGGACGACGCGAAAAAACGCTTCACCGCCTTCCTGGAAAAGGACAAGAAACACGCCGGCGCCATGAGCGGCCTGGCCG
Source organism: uncultured Oxalobacteraceae bacterium (assembly GCA_965650445.1). GTDB lineage: Bacteria > Pseudomonadota > Gammaproteobacteria > Burkholderiales > Burkholderiaceae_D > Telluria_A. Next base: position 2,231 of record CBFGOU010000120.1, read on the forward strand.
AGATCGCCCTGCTGCAAGGCAACAAGGCCGAAGCGACCAGCTGGCTGGAACGGGCCGCCAACGAGAATCCGGATGCGATCGCGCCAAGCATGCAATTGCTCGCGCATTACCTGCGCACCCAGGACAACCAGAAAGCCCTGGCGCTGGCGCGCAAGCTGCAGACCGCCAATCCCAACAACGCCGCCCTGCTCGACATGCTGGGCCAGGCCCAGCTGGCCACCAACGATGCCCCGGCGGCACTGGAAACCTTCAGCAAAATTGCCTCCATGGAGCCGAAGTCGGTGCGCGCCCACATGCGCCTGGCCGGCGTGCACACGCTGCTGAAGAACGAGGCGGCCGCGGCCGAAGACTTGAAGCGCGTGCTGGCCATCGAGCCTGCCAATGTGCAGGCGCAAGTCGGCATGGCCGAATTGTCGATGCGCAAAAAGGACCCGGAACAAGCCCTGGCCCAAATCCGCAAGCTGCAAAAGCAAACGCCCAATTCGCCGGTGCCCTTCGTGCTCGAAGGCGACATCCTGACCACGCAACAAAAGATGGACCAGGCCGTGCGCGCCTACGAACAGGCCTACGCCATCGGCAAGTCGCAACAGCTGATGCTGAAAATCGTCCAGGCCCTGAAGGCCGGCGGCAAGGCCAAGGAAGCCGATGCGCGCGTGGCCCAGTACCTCAAGCAGAACCCGGACGCGCAGCTGGTCAATCTGTACGTGGCGGAAGGCATGCTGACCAACAAGCAATATAAAGAGGCGGCGAGCGTGCTGGAAAAGATGCTGAAAGACAAACCGGACAATGTCATGGCCCTCAACAACCTGGCCTGGACGTACCAGCAGCTGGGCGACCCGCGCGCGCTCGAACAGGCTGAAAAAGCCCACAAGCTGGCCCCGGACAGCCCGGCCATTCTCGACACCCTGGGCTGGATCCTGGCCGGCAAGGGCGATTACAAGCGCGCCCTGCCGTTATTACAGGCCGCCGTCTCCCGTGCGCCGGACTCAGCAGAGATCCGTTACCATTTTGCATCTGTGCTGTTCAAGTCCGGCGACAAAACCGCCGCGAAGAAGGAAGTCGAAACGGCGCTGGCGGGCAAGCCTTTCGCCGCCAGCGATGACGCGCGCGCGCTCCTCAAGCAGCTTTAAGCCGGGGACAAAAAGTTCGCTGTACATATGTAGCAGTTTGTAACACTGTGTATTTATATTAAATATTACGGGTAAGGTATCGTTTCGGATGAGCACATGAGCCCGCCAGCAACAGGGGGGCGCATGGCATCACGCCGAAACGTGCTGTACAAAACGCGACCGCCCGGCGCGCATCGTCATATCACCCCGCTCCTTGCGCGGCGCTGTTCAGCACAGAACCATAGAGCGTCGGGATGGTAAATCCGTCCCGTCGGGATGGTAAATCCATCCGCCGAAAACGAAACCAGAAGTCGACGAAAGGCACTGCGGCGCGGTGCACCGCAGTGACGGGTCGAGGAAGGCACAAATTGTTCGATAACTTATATGAAACAATTAGTGATGTGGCCGCCAAGGAAAAATCCTTTGGCATTCGGGTTGCTGACACGGATGAAGGCCGCATGCACGCGAGCTTGCTGATCAATAAAATGTATTCCTGGCGCGGCTATTCCGGCACCCACCGCGTCGAAGACGACCCCAGCCGCATCACCCTGTCGGCCTCCGACCAGGGCAAGGTGGTCGGCACGGTCACGCTCTCGATCGACTCGCCGGCCGGCATCCTGGCCGACGACGTGTTCCAGGATTTGATCGACCCGTTCCGCGCGCGCGGCGCCAAAGTCTGCGAAATCACCAAGCTGGCCGCCGATCCCACGGTGCGCTCGAAGCTGGTGCTGGCCTCGCTGTTTCACATCATGTTCATTTACGGCCGCCGCATGCACCACTGCACCGATGTGTTCATCGAAGTCAATCCGCGCCACCGCCGCTTTTACGAAACCATGCTGGGCTTTCACTGCATGGGCGAGATGCGCATGAATCCCCGGGTGAACGCCCCGGCCTATCTGCTCTGGGCCAACCTCGACGAGGTGCAGGAAAAGATTGAAGAATATGGCGGCCACAGCGACCATCCCGGCAACGAACGCTCGCTGTTTCCCTACTTCTTTTCTCAGAAAGAAGAGCAAGGCATTGCGCGCCGGCTGATGTCGATGGGTTAAGAGGCCCTAGCGCTCGAAGCGCGCCAGGATCGGCAGCACCAGCCGGTGCAGGAACAGGCCCACCCCACCCCACAGGGTGATGAACCACAGCGGCACCCCGCCCGGCGGCGGCGCAGGGTAATGCCATTGGCCGCTGAGCACGCCGGTATATTCGACGGCCGCGCCCAGCAGGATCATATAGCCGGTATAGGCCAGGTCGCGCCGGCCGTGAAACAGCGCCAGGCCGGTCAGCAGCAGCACGCCCGTCACCGCCAGCAGCACATTGCCGTCGTGGATGGTTGAAAAAGCCAGCGCGTACGCCAGCGCCAGCACCCACACGGCCGCCCGCCGGCCCTGCGGCGCCGGCCCGCCCAGCACGCGGCGCGTGTGCAGCAGGTAAAACCCCCACATAAACAATTCCCACACGGGCATGCCCAGCACATCCGGCGCGGTGAAGGCGAAGATGCCTTGCTGGAGCGAGGCGGCGTTCATGCCGGTAAAGAACAGGCACACGATCGCGTAAAAACAGGCTTCGACCTTGCTCAGGCGCCCGAAGGTGAGCGCCCACACCAGCAGAAAGGCCGCCAGCTTGGCCAGGTTGCCGGGGACAAGCGCCAGAATGGCCAGCGTCAGCGGGATTTGCGACAGCAAGCGGTAGGAAGGCTGCATAGGAATTCGTCAACAATCAGTTGAGGCATTGTCAATCATCACCCCCAAATGCACAAGGCCTCCGAAGAGGCCTTGCGGGTGACGCGATAACGCTCGAGCTTACTTGGACTTGCGGCGGCCCAGGGCGACCATGCCGAACAGGGCCAGGCCCATCAGCGACAGCATGCTGGGTTCCGGAACCATGCCTTGGGCAGGATCGTCGATCTTGGCGCCGATGATGTTGGCGTTAGTTGGATCGCTCCACTGGGTCAGCAGGTTGTAGCTGTTCTTGAAGCGCAGGTCAGCCTGGGTGCCGAGGGCGGTGGTGAAATAGTTGGTGTCGAGCTGGAACGACCAGACGCCGCCGGCGCTGGTGTCGATGTTCGCCATGAAATCCGATTGGCCGGTGAAGCCGGCGGTGGTCGGCACCTGGCTGCCCGAAATGGTGACGGCTGGATCGGCGGTGATGCCGGCGGTGAACACGATGTGGGCCAGCAGGTCGCCCTGGGTAAAGCCGTTGGCCTGGTTCTGGGCGGTACGGATACCGGCCGGGCCGTCGATCGACACCTGGCCGACGTCGGTGAAGCTGTAGACATCCAGGTCACGCCAGTACAGATCCATGTAGCCGACGGCGCCAGGGAACGGGTTGGCCAGGGTCGGGTTGGTGCCGGCTTCGATGCCGTAGAACATACCGGTGACCTGGGCGTTGACGGTATCGTTGAAATACGCCTTGCCGGTCGGAGCGATCTGCTGGTTAGGGGTGACGACGAGGCCCTTGTTGATCGTGGTGACCGAAAACACGCCCCAGCTGATCTCATTGTCGTAGCCGGTGTTGGCGCCGTTGATCGCGATCTGCTCGGCACCCGAGAATTTCACGAACGTTGGGCCGGATGGCAGTCCCTGCACGGCAGTGGCGGAGGCGCTGAAGCTGAACGCGAGGCCGAGGGCTAAGGCGACGAGTTTGGATTTCATGGAGGAGTTCCCTGTTAGTGTTATTTGATGGTCGGATGACTACGCAGGGATATAAGCAAGGGCCGTGCCAGAATTTCCTAGCGGCAGCTAAGTTACTGAATATAAAGACCGATTTCCTACAAGGATGAGAAAATTCCGAGCAACCACTTGCGTTTTCGCAAATAAATGTAAAGTTTTCCGACATATTGCCATGGAGATATTCGAGATCCTTGTACACTCGAGAAAAGACCTTGGGGTGGAACAAACCACAGAATGTAAAATGGATGCCTAAATAATAATTCCTTTCTGGCATCTAAGAGCGGCTGATGCTAGGATGGGTGCTGGCGGATAGCGTATTGATAAGCGCCAACTAGCGGAGAAGAATCATGAACAACCCCCTCAGCCCTGCCGCGCAAACGCAGGACGAGGCACCCGGCGAGCTCAGCGATATGACGATCAACGAGAAATCGTTTCGCATCCGCGTGGCCGACACCGACGAGGGCCGCAGCAACGCCAGTCTGTTGATTAACAAGATGTATTCGTGGCGCGGCTATGCCGGCACCCACAAGGTTGACGACGATCCCAGCCGCATCACCCTGTCCGCCTCGGACAAGGGGGAAGTGGTGGGCACCGTCACGCTCGGCATCGATTCGCCGATGGGCCTGCTGGCCGACCAGGTCTTCCAGGACATGATCGACCCCTTCCGCGCGCGCGGCGCCAAGGTCTGCGAGATCACCAAGCTGGCCTTCGATCCGACCGTGAACTCGAAGATGGCGCTGGCGTCGCTGTTCCACATCCTGTTCATCTACGGGCGCCGCTTGCACAAGTGCACCGACGTCTTCATCGAAGTCAATCCGCGCCACCGCCGCTTCTACGAGACGATGCTGGCCTTCAAGCGCATGGGCGACGTACGCAGCAATCCGCGCGTGGACGCGCCGGCCTACCTGCTGTGGGCCAACCTGGACGAGATTCAGGAAAAAATCGAGGAATGGGGCGGCAAGAGCAATCGTCCCGGTACCGAGCGCTCGCTGTTTCCCTACTTTTTCTCGCAGAAGGAAGAGGAAGGCATCAGCCGCCGCCTGATGATCCTCGGCTAGCGCTGGCGCCGGCATACGAAAAAAAAGGCCGCGATCGACGCGGCCTTTTTTCATGAACCGGCCCCGGTAAAGGGGCCGTTTGATGCGATTACTGCTTGCGGCGGCGCAGCGCAGCCATGCCGAACAGTGCCAGGCCCATCAGCGACAGCGCGCCTGGTTCCGGTACGAACGCTTGCGCCGGATCGTCGATCTTGGCGCCGATGATGGCCGGGTTGGTGGCATCGCTCCACTGGTTCAGCAGGTTGTAGCTGTTCTTGAATTTCAGGTCAGCGGTGGTGCCCAGCGAGGTGATGAAGTAGTCGGTGTTCAGGGCGGCAGCCCATGCGCCGCCGGCCGACGTGTCGACGTTGGCGAAGAAGTCCGACTGGCCGGTGAAACCGGCGGTGGTTGGCACCTGGCTGCCCGAGATGGTCACGGTCGGGTCGGTGGTGATGCCTGGGGTGAAGTACAGGCGGGCCAGCAGATCGCCTTCGGTGAAGCCGGTCGCGGTGCTCTGCGTGGTACGGAGCGAGCCTGGGCCCGAGACCGACACCACACCGATATCGGTGAAGCCGTAGACGTCCAGGTCACGCCAGTACAGGTCCATGTAGCCCAGTGCGCCTGGGAACGGGTTGGTTGCGGTCGGGGTGGTGCCTTTTTCGATGCCGTAGAAAATACCGGTGATCTGGGCGTCGATGGTGTCGTTGAAATACGACACGCCCGACGATGCGATCTGGGTGTTCGGGGTCACGACGACGCCTGGGTTGATGGTGCTGACGGTGAACACACCCCAGCTGATTTCGTTGGCATAACCAGTGTCGCCAGCGACGGCAATCTGTTCCGCGCCGGTGAATTTGACGAACGCTGGACCTTGCACCAGGTTTTGCACTGGGGTTGCCATTGCGCTAACGCCGAACGACAGGCCGAGAGCGACAGCTGCGAGTTTCGATTTCATTGTTTCTCCTAAGAATTTACATATTGATTGGACTATCAATCTTCCCACGGAGACCACTAAAGCAATCCGCATGCCACCAGTATGTTTTTGCTCTCAAGTCATTGATTTTCCTCAGATTCGATATTGCTTAAACGCAAATATTCCACGCTTGTTGATGCACCCCAAGGAGGGGTGTAAGGTTTTCCGACATTGTGTCGCGCAAATTAGCGATAACGCCCCGGCGCCAGCAGGTCGTCCGGGTCGAGCGCCTTGCGCAGCCGCTCATGAAAGCGCTGGGAATCGTCCAGCAAGTCGGTCAGCCGCGGCAGCGCCGACACGGCCAGGCGGTAGGGGAACCAGCCGCGCTCGCGTCCAGCCCCGATCAGCTCCAGATAGCAGGCCTCGGCGGCGCGCACCGCGGCGGGCGAATCGCGATCGAACAGCAGCGGAACCGTGCTGTCGAACAACTTGTCGCTCAGCGAAGTGAAGGTCAGCAGCGGTTCGATGCCATGCTTGCGCGTAATATCGGTAACCATGCGCACGTAGGCGCGCGCCCCGGCCGGCCGCATCGGCACCAGCGGCGCATACCAGATCAGCCCGCACTGATCGCGTCCCGGGTCGCGCGGCGCCTCGCCTGCCGCGCCCGCCTTGCGCCAATACGCCAGCTTGAGCGCGGTTTCATTCGGCCGGCCGCCCACCAGCTCCAGCGAACTGGCCAGGGTCGCCGCCGTGCTCGACAGGCGCCGCCCCGGCGCGCCGGGCAGCCACTGGGCCGCCTTCAGCAGCCAGGCCGCATTGCGCTCGTTCAGAAACAGCACGCGCCCGGCCACGCCGGCCAGCGCGCGCCGGATTTCCTTCTGCGCGGCCGCCACCATCCCCCGCGTGCCATATAAAGTGCAAAAGCCGGTCCACGGCATGATCTGGTACTGGCGCCCCAGCTCTTCCATCACGGCCGGCGGAATCAGGCCCTGCCCGTCCAGCCGGCCGGCCGGATACGGCGCCGACATGGCCAGCACCCGGTGGCGGTTCATCAGGTTGATGCCGCCGACGGTGCCCGGCAGCATGCTCAGGATCGCCTGGATGCGCGCCACGCCGGCTTCCAGCAAGGCGTCGTCCTTCAGGCTGAACAGGCACACCTCGATGCTCTCGGGCCGGCGCGCCAGCATGATGCTCATGCGCGTGACGATGCCCAGGCCGCTCTGGGTAAACAAGCCGCTCGAATAGGCGCCGATGCCCCACTTGAACAGGCGCGCCAGTTCTTCGCCGCCGGCCTCGCGCAGCGCCGAGCGATAGCGGCTGCCGTCGGCCAGCACGGCTTCCAGGTCGGTCACGGCGGCAAAATGGTCGGTATAAGGCGTCACGCCGTAACCGCGCTCGAGCGCATTGCCGAGCAGGCTGCAGTGCGGACCGGCGCCGGTGACCGGCACCATGAAGGGATGGCCGCCGCTGTCGAGGAAGTCGGCCAGCATGGCCTGGGTGACGCCCGGCTCCAGCGTGACCACGCCCATGTCCGGATCGAAATGCAGGATCCTGGCCAGCCCGGACAGGTCGATGACGACGCAGCCATCATGCGCGGCCAGGGCGGTGCCATAGCCCCAGTTGCGCCCGGTGCTGATGGGGTAGACCGGCACGCCGTGCCGCTGGGCCACGCGCATCACGTCGGGCAGCCGGGCGCTGTCGGCAATGCGCAGGGCCGCCGGGATGGTGCGCGCGGCGCCGGTGGTGTCCCCGCCGTAGGCAGCCTGGGCGGCCGCCCCGGTCAGCACGCTGGCCTCGCCCAGCAGCTGGCGCCACTCGGCAAGGGCGCGATTGTGCGAATCGGTCATGTGCTCTCCCTCAGGCGTCGGCCTGCTTATTCCGCGGTGAAATGAAAGCCTTGTGAAACAGGTGGCGCGCCAGCAACAGGGGCGGCATGCGCAGCCAGTTGCCGCGAATATACAAAAGCGTGCGCGCGAGGCCGGTCAGCGGCGTGGCGCAGCTGGCGTGGGCCGGCATCAGCGCGCGCAGGAACAGCTGGTCCATCAGCGCCAGCGCGGGCGCGGCCGGGCGGGCGAAGGCCAGCGCGGCGAACACCGCGGCCGGCACAGGCGTGCCCAGCAAGCGTTCAGCATAGCGCAAGGCGTAGAACAGCGGGCGTCCCAATTCCAGTTCGGCCGCGCGCGCCGGCAAGCCTTCCCAGAACCCGGCCTCGCCGCCGAAGCTGCCCAGCAGCCGGTGCACATCGAACAGGTCGCGCAAGCCGTGCTCGAACTGGCCGTCATAGAACAGGTGGGTGGCGCTGTGCAGCAGCATGTCGGCCGGCGCCAGCACCGCGCTGCCCGTGCCCAGCGGGCGCGCCTGGGCGCGCAGCTTGTCCGGGTCGGGATGGGCGCGCGCCGTCGGCGGCAGGATGGTGTGGTGCACGTCGATGGCGGTGTCGCGCCGCACGTGCACCATGGGCGGCAGCTCGTGCA
>CBFGOU010000121.1:0-10405 GCA_965650445.1 uncultured Oxalobacteraceae bacterium
TCATGAAACGCGAGCCTTTCACCAGCACAGTTGCGTCGGATTTGCTGCCTAGTGTGGAATCCAGTGCTGCCAATAACTCGTCGAACTGCTCAAAATGCCGAATGCCGGCGCCGGCCATGTGGCGCGCCAGCTCGCCCGTGGCCAGCACGGTGGCGATGCCCCGGCTGAGCGCGTAGGCTGCGATCTCTTCGTGAAACTGCTTTCCCTGCGTGCCCACTTCGCCCATGTCGCCCAGCACCAGCACGCGCGGCGCGGCGGCCTGCGCCAGCACGTCGATGGCGGCGCGCACCGAATCCGGATTGGCGTTATAGGTGTCGTCGATGACGGTGGCGCCGCAGGCCGCGGCTTTCTTCTGCAGGCGGCCGTTGACCGGCGCGAAGCTCTCCAGGCCGCGCACGATGGCGTCCTGCGGCACGCCGGCCGCCAGCGCGCAGGCGATTGCGGCCAGCGCGTTGCGCACATTGTGCTGGCCGGCGGCGGCCAGGCGGATGGCGAAACGGGCGCCCAGGGCGGTGACCTCGAGCGCGCTGCCGAATTCGGCCGCCGTGTGGGTGCAGCGCACCGAGCAGGCATCCGACAGGCCGAAGGTGATGGTGCGGCGCTGGCCGGCCAGGCCCTGCCACAGCGCGCTGTAGGTGTCGTCGCCGGGGAAGACGGCCACGCCGTCGCGGTCCAGGCCGGCGATCACGCAGCCGTTTTCCTGCGCCACCGCTTCCACCGTGTGCATGAATTCCTGGTGCTCGCGCTGGGCGTTGTTGACCAGGCCGATGGTGGGCGCGGCGATGCGGGTCAGGCGCGCGATTTCGCCCGGGTGGTTCATGCCCAGTTCGACCACCGCGGCGCGGTGCGACGCTTCCAGGCGCATCAGGGTCAGCGGCACGCCGATCTCGTTGTTCAGGTTGCCGCGCGTGGCCAGGCGCGCGTCTTCGCCGTGCGCCGCCGCCAGAATCGCGGCGATCATTTCCTTGACGGTGGTCTTGCCGTTGCTGCCGGTGACGCCGATGACGGGGATGGCGAACTGCGCGCGCCAGCTGTTGGCGATCTGGCCCAGCGCGGCCAGGGTGTCGGGCACCAGCAGCGCCGGCAGCGTGAAGCCGTCGGGCAGCTGCTCGGCCACCACGGCGGCGGCGCCGCCGGCGGCGACCTGGGCCAGGAAATCGTGGGCGTCGAAGCGCTCGCCGCGCAGCGCCACGAACAGGGCGCCGGCGCCGGCCGTGCGGCTGTCGGTGGAGACGCTGTCGAACGCCGCATCGCGCGTCATGCGCGCGCCGGATACGTGAGGCAGCAGATGGGAAAGCGAACCGCGCATTTAATTAGGTCTCATCATGGTGACGCGCGCCGCCAGCGCGAGCGCGGCGTGGTCGGCGTCGGAAAACGGAATCTTGCGGCCTTTGATTTCCTGGTACGGCTCGTGGCCCTTCCCGGCCAGCAGGATCACGTCAAGCTTGGCGGCGTGGCGCACGGCCGACAGGATCGCGGCGGCGCGGTCTTCGATAACCTGCATGCGCGAGGCCGGGTGAACGGCGTCCATGCCGGCCACGATCTGGGCGATGATGCTGGCCGGGTCCTCGCTGCGCGGGTTGTCGCTGGTGACCAGGACATGCTCGGCCATCTGCGCGATGCGGCCCATTTGCGCTCGCTTGCCCGGATCGCGGTCGCCGCCGCAGCCGAACACGCACCACAGTTCGCCGCCGCGCTCCTGCGCCACCTGGTGCAGCGCTTCCAGGGTTTTCTCCAGCGCGTCCGGGGTGTGGGCGTAATCGATCACCACCATCGGCGCATCCTGGCCGCCGACCTGCTGCATGCGTCCGGGTGCGCTCTTGAGCGCTTCGATGGCTTCCACGGCGGCCTTGAGCGGCACGCCCTTGGCCAGCAGCGCGCCCAGCACCGCCAGGGTATTGCTGATGTTGAAATGGCCGACCAGCTGGGTGCGCACGCTGGCCGCGCCCTCCGGTGTGTCGAGATGGTATTCGGTGCCGGCGTGGCGGCTGCGCAGCTGCGAGGCGCGCAGCATCGCCACCCCGTCGATGTCCGGCTGGGAGGACGCGTCGTTCAGGGTGTAGCCGATCAGCGGCAATGCGCGGTGATGCGTCTGGAGGTGGTTGACCAGGCGGATGCCTGCCGGGTCGTCGAGATTGAGCACTGCTGTCTTCAGTCCTGGCCATTCGAACAGCTTGCGCTTTGCAGCTTCGTAGCTGTCCATGGTGCCGTGATAATCAAGGTGGTCGCGCGTCAGGTTGGTGAACAGCGCGACATCGAAATGCATGCCCGAAGTACGTCCTTGTTCGAGCCCGATGGAGGATACCTCAATCGCCAGCGCGCTGGCGCCCGCCTGACGCATTTCGTCGAGCTTGGTGGCCAGCAGGACCGCGTCCGGCGTGGTGTAGCCGGTGGCGTCGAATTGAGCCTCCTGGCGCTCGCGGAACAGGCCCACGCCGAGGGTGCCGATGACGGCGGCGGTTTCTCCCAGGCGGGCGAACGCCTGGCCCAGCCAGACCGCGCACGAGGTCTTGCCGTTGGTGCCGGTGAGGCCGACCGTGAACATCGACGCGTCCGGCATGCCGAGGCAGGCGTGGGCGATCGGACCGGCGTTTTGCTTCAGGTCGGGCAAGGCCAGGTGCGGCACCGTCCAGGCGGCGTCCCAGCTGAAACCGCGCTCGTCGTACAGCACCGCGGCGGCGCCCTGGGCGAGCGCCTGGGCGATGAAATTGCGCCCGTCGGCCGCGTCGCCCGGATAGGCGAAGAACACGTCGCCCGGCGCCACGCGGCGCGAGTCGGAGACCAGCTTGCCGCCCGGCGCCGCGCTGGCGACCCAGCTGCGAATGGCGTCGATATCGATACCGGCCATTACATGCTCTCCTCAAGCGGTTGTTCGGGAATGATGATGTCGGTGACGGTCGAGTCGGGCGGCACGTTGGCCGCGCGCAGGGCGCTGGCGGCCAGGTGCGAGAAGGTCGGCGCGGCCACCATGCCGCCGGTGTGGGCGGCGGTGGTCGGCTCGTCGATCATCACCGCGATCACGAAGCGCGGATCGGACATCGGCGCGATGCCCACAAAATTGCCGATGTATTTGGTATGCGAGTAGCGGCCGTTGACGATCTTCTGCGCGGTGCCGGTCTTGCCGCCCACGCGGTAGCCCGGCACCTGCGCCAGCGAGGCCGTGCCTTCCGGACTGACCACGCTTTCCAGCATGGCGCGCATCTGGCGCGCGGTGCGCGGCGAGATCACCTGCTGGCCGACCGGCGGCTCGCTCACTTTCTGGAACGACAGCGGGATGATGTCGCCGTCGCGCGCATAGATCAGATAAGAGCGCGCCAGCTGCAGCAGCGACACCGAGATGCCCTGGCCGAAGGCCATGTTGGCCTGTTCGATCGGCTTCCACGATTTGTACGGGCGCACGCGCCCCGCCACCGCGCCGGGGAAACCGAACCTCGGCGCCTGGCCGAAGCCGGACTTGGTGAACATCTCCCACATTTCCTGCGGCGGAATCGGCAGCGCGATCTTGGCCATGCCGACGTTGGACGACTTCTGGATGATCTGCGCCACCGTCAGCGCCGCTTTCGGATGCGAGTCGTGGATGGTGTCGGTGCCGATCTTCATGGCGCCCGGCGCGGTCTGGTACACCGTGTCCGGCTTGACCCGGTTGGTGTCGAGCGCCAGCGCGGCGGTGAACGGCTTGAGCGTCGAACCCGGCTCGAAGGTATCGGTCATGACGCGGTTGCGCAGCTGGTCGCCGGTCAGCACCGAGCGGTCGTTGGGGTTGTAGGCTGGCCAGTTGGCCAGCGCCAGCACTTCGCCGGTGTGCACGTCCAGGATCACCGCCGCGCCGGCCTTGGCCTTGAACTTCTCGACCGCTTCCTTGACGTGGTTGAAGGCGATGTACTGCAGCTTGCTGTCGACCGACAGCGTGATGTCCTTGCCGTCGTGCGGCTCCTTCGACAGGCCGACGTCTTCGACGATGCGGCCCAGGCGGTCCTTGATGACGCGGCGGCTGCCGGGCACGCCCACCAGGGTTTTCTGCTGGCTCAGTTCGATCGACTCCTGGCCCACGTCCTCGACGTTGGTAAAGCCGACCAGGTGGGTCATGACTTCGCCCTGCGGGTAAAAGCGCTTGTATTCCTTGCGCGTGTCCAGGCCTTCGATCTTGAGCTTGTCGATCTGGGCGATCACGTCCATCTCCACCTGCCGCTTGAGGTAGACGAAGGTGCGGTCGGAATCGAGTTTTTTATGCAGCTCGGCGTCGCTCATGTCCAGCAGTCTGGCCAGCTGGCGCAGCTTTTCCGGCGGCGACTTGAGCACGTCCTCGGGGATCGCCCATACCGCCTTCACCGGCAGCGACGAGGCCAGCACCTGGCCGTTGCGGTCCATGATCTTGCCGCGCGTGGCCGGCAGTTCGATCAGGCGCTCGTAGCGGCTCTTGCCCTGCTTTTGCAGGAATTCGTTGCTGGTGCTGAACCCCTGCAGCCAGACGGCGCGCACGGCCAGGCCCGCGAACGCGGCAAACAGCACGAACAGCACCACGCGCGAACGCCAGGTCGGCAGGGATACCTGCAGAACCGGGCTTTTCGAGAACGACACGCCTTTCGAGGCAGCCACCCGTGAACCTGTCACGCCGTTACCGCCGCGCTTCATTTGTCACCTTCCGTCAGATATTGGGTGCGCGCCGGAGACAGCGGCGCCATGTTCAGTTCCTTGCGCGCGATCTGTTCGATGCGCGCGTTCTTGCCCAGCGTGGACTGGTCCAGCTGCAGCTGCGCCCAGTCGATGTCGAGCTGGCGCGCGTGCTGCTGGAGTTTCTCCAGTTCGAACACCAGGTGGCGCCACTTGTACTGGGCGTTCACCACCGACAGCGCGCACGCCACCAGCACGGTCACCAGCACCAGGTTGATCTTGCCGCTCATGGCGCGCCTCCAAGACGTTCGGCCACGCGCAGCACCGCCGAACGGGCGCGCGGATTGGCGCCGACTTCGGCGTCGGACGGCTTGATCTTGGCGACCAGTTTCATCAGCGGCTTGGGCAGGTCGACCGCGCGGATCGGCAGGCGGCGGTCGGGCTGCGCGACTTTGGCTTTGCTGGCCAAAAACTGCTTGACCATGCGGTCTTCCAGCGAATGGAAGCTGATCACCGACAGGCGCGCGCCCGGGGCCAGCATGGCGTAGGCCTCGATCAGCCCTGCCTCGAGGTCTTCAAGCTCTTTATTGATGAAAATCCGGATAGCCTGAAAGGTACGGGTGGCCGGATCCTTGCCCTTTTCCCGAGTCTTGACCGCGCCTGCCACGATGCCGGCAAGCTGTCGTGTGCCTGAAATTGGTTCGACTGCCCGGCGAGCAACAATCGCCTTTGCAATCTGAAAAGCAAACCGTTCTTCCCCATATTCGCGTATCACCTTTTCCAGTTGTTGTTCGGTTTCCGTGGCCAGCCACTCGGCCGCGGAGACCCCGCGGGTGGTATCCATGCGCATGTCGAGCGGGCCGTCGTTGCGGAAGGAAAATCCGCGCGCGGCATCGTCCACCTGGGGCGACGAGATGCCCAGGTCGAGCAGGATGCCATTCACCTGCGTGACGCCGCGCGCCGTGAGCGCGCTGTGCATGGTGGCGAAGCTGTCGTGCACGATCTCGAAACGGGGGTCATCGATCTGGCGGGCGGTATCGATGGCTTGCGGGTCCTTGTCGAAGGCGAACAGGCGGCCGTTCGGCCCCAGGCGCGACAGGATCAGGCGGCTATGGCCGCCGCGCCCGAAGGTGCCGTCTATATAGATGCCGTCGGCGCGCACGCCCTCCAGCGCGAGCGCGTCGACCGCCTCGTTCAGCAGCACCGTCCGATGCTGAAAATCCTGCACCGCCACTGTTGTTGTCATGGAGGTGCCTCAGAATGAGAAGTCGGACAACACGTCGGGCATGCCGCCGGCGACGGCTTGCTGCTCGTCTTCGGCCAGCTTGGCGGCATCCCAGATTTCGAAATGGCTACCCATGCCGAGCATCATGACGTCTTTTTGCAGGCCGACGGCGCTGCGCAGCTCGGGGGAGATCAGGATGCGGCCGGCCGTGTCGAGCTCGACATCGCAGGCATTGCCCAGGAAAATGCGCTGCCAGGCGCGCGCCGACATCGGCCAGGAGGCGATCTGGTCGCGGTGGGATTCCCATACCGGACGCGGGAACAGCAGCAGGCAACCGTGCGGGTGGCGGGTGAGCGTGAGCCGTCCTTCGCACTGGACGTTCAGCGCGTCGCGATGCTTGGACGGGATTGCCATCCGGCCTTTTGCATCGAGATTGATGGAGGACGCGCCTTGGAACACGTTATGCCTGGTTTTGGGAACTTAATTTGGGGTAGTGGTTTTGGCGCCTGGAAGACAAAAGTCCCCCACAAAACTACACTTTTTCACACAGTTTCCCACTTTAGAGGAAGCAATCTGGACGGTCAAGCGGTTTCACGTTTGAAAAAAGGAATTTTGCCAATGAAGTCAAGGACTTAGCGCACATCGCTGAAGTACCGCAAAAAGGAAATACGTCGATAAATTAAGTACTTATGCGCGACAGTGAATGTGCTACCTTACCTTTACACATGGGTTTGCCACTGCGGGGCACGGTTTGAATTAATCGGGAAGGATTGGAATTTAGCAACAGCGGGCGTTCCGCGAAAACAGCTGGGTTCGCCGCGCGGCGGGCAATCGACAGGGAGAAAAAACGGTGGCGTGGAGGCCGGGATGGCCGGGGCGAACGCCCCGGCCGATATGTTACGCCAGTTGTGCGCGCAATGAAATGCCGATCGTCACGCCATCATGGGCGCAGGCTGGCCGACCAGCGCTGCGACCGCCTGGCTGTCCCAGACGGTGCCGTCGGCAAATTCGATCGTGCCGATCGCAGCCAGTCCTTCCTGCAGGTAGTTTTGCACCCTGATGGTGTCGGCGCCGCCGCCATAGGTCAGCAGCAGGTCGCCGTACGTCCAGCCGCCATTGCTGGACAGGAGCACATCGGACGGGCCCACACCGGCGCCGAAAACGATCCGGCTGGCGCTGCCGGTGCCGCCCAGGTAGTCCGTCAGGATGGTATCGGATCCGTCTCCGGCCTCGAAGCGGTAGGTATCGGCGCCGCCTTCACCGTGCAGGAAGTCGTTGCCATGCCCGCCGATGAGCACATCGTCGCCAGCGCCGGCGTCGAGCAGATCGTCGCCATCGCCGCCGCGCAAGGTATCGTTGCCGTCGCGTGCGAACAGCATGTCGTTGCCTCCTTTGCCGTCGAGCACATCATCGTGCATGGTGGCGCGGATTTCGTTGCCGCTGTCGTCGCCAGTGAACAGCTTGCGGCCGATGATGGCGCCGTCCCAGACGGTGCCATCGGCAAAGGCGAAGCTGATCGACGGCTCCGGGATGCCGGCGGGCCATTGCCCCGCGAAGCCTGGAATGAGCAGCGTGGCGCCGGCGCCGGCGATCTCGGCGACCAGCGTATCGCCGGCCGCGTGCAGCGTGAGCTCGGACGGGGCGATGCCGGCATCGAGCACCACGGTCACGTTGCTGCCGCTGTTCAGGTTGACCAGGGTATCGTTGCCCGAACCGCGCCCGAACAGCATCACCTTGTTCCCCATGCCTGCGTCGATCAGGTCGCTGCCCGCGCCACCATCGAAGGTATCGTTACCGAAGTCGCCGATCAGCAGGTCGTTGCCGTCGCCGCCGGCCAGCACGTCGTCCCCACCGCCGCCGGCCAGCACATCGTCGCCGCCGCCACCGGTGAGCACATCGGCATTCCACTCCCCGCTGAACTGCTCGGGGGCGTCGGTGCCGGTCCACGCAAGAGCCGGCGGGTGCTGGCTGTTCGCCAACAGCGCGCCATTGTCCCATATGGTGCCGTCGGCAAAGCGCAGCTGGAGTGGCGAGGCATCCGCGCGCACGGTCAGCACGTCGTCGCTGCCGAGGATGCTGATCTCCAGGTCGTGGCCACCGCCCTGGTCCACGTAACGTACCTGCACGGCGCCGGGCAGCACGCCCACGCCCAGCGCGATGGTGTTCATGGCCGGTCCGTCCGGATTCCCCTGCAGCACCGTGTCGTGCCCGGCGCCGCGGCCGAACACGATCGTGTTGAAGCCTGCGCCCGGGTCCAGCACGTCACTGCCGCTGCCACCGTCGAGGACATCATCGCCCCAGCGCCCAGTGAGCGTGTCGTCGCCGCTGCCGCCGTGCATGACGGCGCTTCCGTCCTGGGCGCGCAGCCTGTCGTTGCCGCTCCCGCCGATCAGCAACACCGCGTCGCCCGTGCTGATCAACTCATCGTTGCCGCCCGCGCCGTCCACCGGGCCACCCGCCATGAACCAGTTGTCGCCGTCGTCGAGCTGGGCAATCACCGGAATCGGGCCCAGCTGGGCGCGTTCCAGCACCGCCAATTCGTCCCAGCGGGTGCCGTCGGCAAAGCGGATTTCCTCGACATGGCTGGGTCTGGCGACAAGGGGGCCTTGGCCGCTGTACCAGTCAATCCCTTTCTCGAAATACCCGAACACGCGCAATTGATCGGCGCTGTTCGGGATCGACAGGATCAGGTCCATGCCCTGTTTCTGCACCAGGATGTCGTCCGGCGACAAGCCCTCGTCCATCAGGATGACGTTGTGCTTGGTGATGGCCGGATCCCAGGAAGAAATGATATCGCTGCCGGCGCCGCGGCCGAACAGGTAGGTGTTGTTGCCGCTCTCGCCTGTCAGCACATCGTTACCGGCGCCGCCGCTGAGCACGTCGTCACCGCCCCCGCCCACCAGGCGGTCGTCGCCGCCCCGTCCATCGAGGTAATCGGCGTCGTTGCTGCCGATAATGAAATTGTCCGCGTCGTCGCCCGTGAGCAGATTGATGGTCATGATTCATTTCCATAGGATAACAATCGAAATATTGTTATATGGAAATTTTAAGAATCAGTCAAATTTATTCACAGGAAATGTTGCTTAATAGACGATAGTCAGGCCCAGCCGGTCGCGCGCTGCACCGCGCGGTGCCAGCGCTCCATGCGGGCAGCGCGCATATCGGCGCTAATCCGAGGATCGAAGCGGCGCTCGGCACGCCACTGCGCCGCGAGCTCTTCCTGCGAGGACCAGAAGCCGCTGGCCAGCCCGGCCAGGTAGGCCGCGCCCAGCGCCGTGGTTTCGGTGACCACCGGGCGCACCACCGGCACGCCCAGCAGGTCGGCCTGGAACTGCATCAGCATGTCGTTGCGCGCGGCGCCGCCATCGGCGCGCACTTCCGCCACCAAGCAGGCGGCATCCTTCTGCATGCATTCGAGCAGTTCGGCGCTCTGGAAGGCGATCGCCTCCAGCGCGGCGCGCGCGATATGGGCTTTGGTGGTCCCGCGCGTCATGCCGACCAGGGTGCCGCGCGCGTACGGGTCCCAGTGCGGCGCGCCCAGGCCGACGAAGGCCGGCACCAGAAACACCCCGCCGTTGTCCGGCACGCTCAGCGCCAGCGCCTCCACGTCGCTAGCGCGTTCGATGATGCCCAGGCCGTCGCGCAGCCACTGCACGGTGGCGCCGCCCATGAACACGCTGCCTTCGAGCAGATAGTCGGTGCGCGCGCCGATGCGCCAGCCGACTGTGGCCAGCAGGCGGTTGGCCGACACCGGCGCCTGGCCGCCCGCATGCATCAGCATGAAGCAGCCGGTTCCATAGGTATTCTTGACCATGCCTTTGTGGTGGCAGGCCTGGCCGAAGGTGGCGGCCTGCTGGTCGCCGGCGATGCCGGCAATCGGAATCGGCGCGCCGAACAACCCGGGCGCGCTGCGGCCGACCTCGCCCGCGCTGTCCACCACCTCGGGCAGCAGAGCAGGCGGGATGCCGAACAGCGCCAGCAGCTCATCGTCCCAGCGCAGGGTACGCAGATTGAACAGCATGGTGCGCGAGGCGTTGCTGACATCGGTGACATGGCGCCCGCACAGCCGGTACACCAGCCAGCTGTCGACGGTGCCGAAGGCCAGTTCGCCGCGCTCGGCCCTGGCGCGCGCGCCCGGCACGTGCTCCAGCAGCCAGGCCAGCTTGGTGGCGGAAAAATACGCGTCCAGCTCCAGGCCGGTGCGCTCCAGGATCAGCGCCGCCCCGCCCTCGGCGCGCAGGCGCTCGCAGGCATCGGCGGTGCGGCGGTCCTGCCACACGATGGCCGGGGCGATCGGCTGGCCGCTGGCGCGCTCCCACACCACGGTGGTTTCGCGCTGGTTGGTCACGCCGATGGCCTGCACGCTGGACGCGCTCACGCCCTGCTCGCGCAGCACCTGGCGCGCCACCGCGAGCTGGCTGTGCCAGATGTCCATCGGATCGTGTTCGACCCAGCCGGGCTGGGGGAAATGCTGGGGATATTCCTGCTGGGCGCTGGCGCACAGCCGGCCCTGACGGTCGAACAGGATGGCGCGCGAACTGGTGGTGCCCTGGTCGAGGGCGAGGATGT
>CBFGOU010000122.1:0-10401 GCA_965650445.1 uncultured Oxalobacteraceae bacterium
GCAGCATGACACGCGCGCGGCGCTCTTCGCGCACTTCTTCCGGCACCGGATTGGCCAGTTCGTTGGCGGTCGCGCCTTCGACGGGCGAATAGGCGAAGCAGCCCAGACGGTCGATCTGCGCTTCCTTGAGGAAGTCCAGCAGGTATTCGAACTCGGCTTCGGTTTCGCCGGGAAAGCCGGCGATGAAGGTGGAGCGGATGGTCAGCTCCGGATTCATGGCGCGCCATGCCTGGATGCGGTCGAGGTTCTTTTCGCCGCTGGCCGGGCGCTTCATGCGCTTGAGCACCTCGGGATGGGCGTGCTGCAGCGGAATATCGAGATACGGCAGCACATGGCCGCCGCTCATCATCGGGATCACCTGGTCGACGTGCGGATACGGGTACACATAGTGCAGGCGCACCCAGGCACCGTATTGCGCGGCCAGCTGGCCGAGCGCTTCGACCAGCTGCGTCATGTGGGTCTTGACCGGACGGCCGTTCCAGAAGCCGGAGCGGAATTTGACGTCGACGCCGTAGGCGCTGGTGTCTTGCGAGATCACCAGCAATTCCTTGACCCCGGCCTTGAACAGGTTTTCCGCTTCCAGCATGAGGTCGGCGATCGGGCGCGAGACCAGGTCGCCGCGCATCGAAGGGATGATGCAGAAGCTGCAGCGGTGATTGCAGCCTTCGGAAATCTTGAGATAGGCGTAATGCTTGGGCGTGAGCTTGATGCCCTGCGCCGGCACCAGGTCCAGGAAGGGCTCGTGCGGTTTGGGCAAGTGCAGGTGGACCGAGTCCATCACTTCGCCGACCGCGTGCGGGCCGGTCACGGCCAGCACTTTCGGGTGCACTTTCTGGATGATGTCGTCGCCGGCCGCATCCTTCTTGGCGCCAAGGCAGCCTGTGACGATCACGCGGCCGTTTTCGGCCAGCGCTTCGCCGATGGCGTCGAGCGACTCCTGGACGGCGGCATCAATGAAGCCGCAGGTGTTGACGATGACGAGATCGGCTCCTTCGTACGATTTGGCCGTATCGTAGCCTTCAGCGCGCAGCTGGGTCAGGATCTGTTCGGAATCGACCAGCGCCTTGGGGCAGCCGAGCGAAACGAAGCCGACCTTGGGTGCGGCGGTGGTGAGGGGAATACGGCGCAATTCGGACATGATGGGGCACAATAAAGCAGGGTAATCCGCTATTGTACCCGTTTAAGGCGCGCGATTGGTGCCGCGCCCCTTGCCTGCCTTTACTTGTTCTTGTCCACCGGCGGGAACGGGAACGCCGCGCCAAACAGGGTCTTGCTTTGATTTTGCATCTGTTCCTGCATTTGCACGAACAGGTTTTTGCTCTGGTCGATGTAGTTGTTCATCATGCCCTGCATCATCGGGCCCTGGATATTCATGAACTGGGTCCACATTTCGGGGCTGAACGGCTTGCCTTCGAAGGCGCCGCTTGCGCCGCTGGTGAACTTGTTCTGGATATCGGTGAATGCCTGCACGTTCTTTTCCAGATAGGAACCCATCATCCCCTGCATGGCATGGCCGTAATAGCGGATGATCTGCGACAGCACGCCGCTGGAGAACATGGGAATGCCGTTGGCTTCCTCTTCCAGAATGATTTGCAGCAGGATGCTGCGCGTCAGGTCTTCATTGGTCTTGGCATCGACAACGGTGAATTCGTCGGCATCGAGCACCAACTGTTTCACGTCGGTCAAGGTAATGTACGAACTGGTCTGGGTGTCGTAAAGGCGACGATTCGGATATTTCTTGATCAGGCGTTCTGTGTTCTTTTTTGCACTACTCATCTCAAGTTTCCACTTATTGCGCCGCAGCGCTTTTTTATCTGATTGTCGAGGCCAAGCGGACGGTATGCTCCTGACGCGCGACCGCTTTGTTCACGCGGGACGTGAACAAAGAACAAAATACCACGTTGCGCGTGCAGGTGCAGCAAATATTGCGTCGCACCCAAAGGAGATTGCGCGGAGCAAGCCCCCTTGCTCCACGCAATCGTTCACTTAGTCGGCGCGCACCTTGACGTAGGTGCCCGGCGCCCTTTCGAGCGGCTGATACCGGTTATTGCCGGGCTGGGCAGGGGCCGCCACATCGTCGCCGCCGTGTTCGGCCAGAAACGCCGCCCATTCCGGCCACCAGCTGCCTTTGTGCTCGGTGGCCCCGTCCAGCCATTGCTCGGCTGACAGGGTTGGGGCCTTGGCCTTGCCTTTGGGCTTGACGTCGTTGGTCCAGTAGCTGCGTTTGTTCTTCGAGGCCGGATTGATCACGCCGGCAATGTGGCCGGACGCCCCGAGAATGAAACGGTTGGCCTTGGGATTGGAGGGATTCAAGAGCGTCGTCGATGCATAGGAGGACGTCCAGGGCACGATGTGATCTTCGCGCGAGCCGTAGATGAAGGCCGGCGCGCTGATGCTGCCCAGATCCACCGGCATCCCGGCGATCCTCAGCTTGCCGCCTTCCTTGAGATTGTTTTCCAGGTACATATTGCGCAGGTACCAGCAGAACATCGGCCCGGCCAGGTTGGTGCTGTCGGAATTCCAGTACAGCAGGTCGAATGGCGGCGGCTCCTTGCCCTTCAGATAATTCGACTGCACATAGTTCCACACCAGATCATTGGGCCGCAGCGCCGAGAAGGTCGAGGCCAGGTCGCGGCCGGGCATCAGGCCGCCCTTGGCCAGTTGCTGCTCGCGCAAGCCAACCTGGGTTTCGTCGATGAACACGTCGAGCACGCCCGGGTCTTCGAAGTCGAGCAAGGTCGTCAGCAAGGTCAGGCTGGCGGCCGGGTGCTGGCCGCGCGCGGCCAGCACGGCCAATGCACTGCTGAGAATGGTGCCGCCGACGCAAAAGCCGAAGGCGTTGACTTTCTCGGCGCCGGTGATATCGCGCACCACGTCCATCGCTTTGATGGCGCCCAGGCTGACGTAATCGTCCCAGGTGGTGCCGGCGAGCGACTTGTCCGGGTTGCGCCACGAGATCAGGAACACGGTATTGCCCTGCTCCACGGCGTAACGCACCAGGGAATTTTCCGGTTGCAGGTCGAGAATGTAAAACTTGTTGATGCAAGGCGGGACCATCAGCAGCGGCACCGCGTGCACCTTGGCGGTGGTCGGCGTGTACTGGATCAGCTGGAACAGCTGGTTCTGGAACACCACCTGCCCCGGCGTGGTGGCCACATTGCGCCCCACTTCAAAGGCCGACTCGTCCGACAGCGAAATGCGGCCCTTCTGCATGTCGGCCAGCATATTGGCCAAGCCTTTGGTCAGGCTCTCGCCCTTGGTGTCGATCAGTTGCTGCTGGGCTTCCGGGTTCGTGGCCAGGAAATTGGCCGGCGACATGGCGTCGACCATTTGCTGCACGGCGAACTTGATCTTGTGCTGTTCCTTGGGCGGCGCCTCGACCGCATCGGCAAGGGCCAGCAGGAATTCGGCGTTGAGCAGGTATGATGCGACATTGAAGGTGGACAGCGGATTGGCGCGCCATTCCGGCGCGGCGAAGCGGCGGTCCTTCAGTTCGGGGATTTTGCCGGCCATGAAGTCTTGCCAGATCTGCCCGGCTTTTTGCAGGTACTCGTTGCGCAGCGTCTCGAGCGTGGCGGGGTTGATGCCCGCGCCGACATCCTTGAGAATGCCGGCCAGCGGATTAGGCTCGACCTGCGGCATGTTGAACATCGATTGCCATGCGTTGGGGGCCGTCACGTGCGACATCCATTGTGCGGCCATGGCTTGCGGGTCGGGCATATTCATGTGTGCGTCCAATATTTCAATTTAAAAAAGGAATCGTATGTGGATTGTCGCGGTCGCCTGGATCTACGTGGTCGGTCTGATGTCGATCACGGAAACCAGTGTCGTTGCCGGGATCATGACGTTCGTCTTGTATTGTGTGGTCCCCTTGGCAATTCTATATTATCTAAGCGGTTCCAAGCGGCGCCGTGCCGCGCGCGAAGCGGCCCGCAAGCCTGGGGCCGACTAGCGGCGCCAGATCATGGTCGCCTGCCGCCCTGTCACGCCATCGCGCCGGTACGAAAAGAAGCGCTCAGCTTCCGTCACCGTGCAGTGGGTGCCGCCGGATACGCGCAGCACGCCGTCGCGCGCCAAAAAGCAGCGGCCCAGCGCATAGATGTCCGCCAAATACTTGCCCGGACTGGCGGCAAGGGCGGCGAAGGCGGCCCGCAGCCGGTCCGCCTCGGCCGGGTTCCTGGCTGCGCCCACAAAGGCGTCCAGCACATCGGCGCCGACTTCGAATTCATTGGGACCAATGGCCGGCCCCAGCCATGCGGTGATGTCGCCCGCGCCGGCCGCGCGCATCGCCTCCACCGTCCGGTTCAGTACGCCGGCCGCCAGTCCGCGCCAGCCGGCATGGGCCGCGCCGACCACCTTGCCGTCCACGTCGGCCAGCAGCACCGGCAGGCAGTCGGCCGTCATGACCGTGCACACCACGCCGGGCCCGGTGGCGATGCTGGCGTCGGCATCCGGCCCTTTCGAGCGCGGCGTCACGCTTGCCGCATCCACCACCGCCGTACCATGCACCTGCCAGATGAAGGCCGGGTAGTTCGGCAGCGCCTCGGCCAGCCGTGCGCGGTTGCGCTCGACCAGGGCCGGATCGTCGGCCACGTGCTGGCCCAGGTTGAGCGAGTCATATGGCGGCAGGCTGACACCACCACCGCGGGTACTGGCGAGCGCGCCGACATTGGCCGGCATATCCGGCCAGTCGGGAACGATGGGCTCGAAGTCCATCAGACCTGTTCCGGCTCGGCAATGCCGGCATTGGCGATCAGCTCGGCGAAATCGTCGGCCAGCGGCACGATCCATTCACAGGCTTCCCCGGTGGCCGGATGCACCAGCCCGAGGCGGCGCGCCTGCAGGGCCTGGCGGTGGAACACCGGGCTCAGGTGCTGCTTGCCGTACACCGAGTCGCCCACCAGCGCGTAGCCGATCGACAGCATGTGCACGCGGATCTGGTGCGTGCGGCCGGTTTCGAGGCGGCACTGCACCAGGCTGACCGGACGGCGGTCCAGCATGCCGGTGGCGATGCGCTCGTAATGGGTAATGGCCGGCTTGGCCGAGAAATTGGTCGACACGGCCATCTTGACCCGGTCTTTCGGGTGGCGCCCGATCGAGGAATCGATGGTGCCGGACAGATGCGGGGTGCCCCACACCAGCGCGAAATATTCGCGCTTGACGCTGCGCGCCTGCAACTGGCGCACCAGGTCGGTCTGGGCCGCCAGGGTTTTGCCGATCACCATCAGGCCGCTGGTGTCCTTGTCGAGCCGGTGCACGATGCCGGCGCGCGGCACATTGGCCAGTTGCGGGCAATGATGCAGCAAGCCATTGAGCAAGGTGCCATTCCAGTTGCCGGCGCCCGGGTGCACGACCAGACCGGCCGGCTTGTTGATGACGATGATGTCGCCGTCTTCGTAGACGATATTGAGCGGCAGGTCCTGCGGCGTGTAGGCCGCATCTTCCGGCGCGCTTTGCGGCATGACGACGACGGTCTCGTCGCCGTAGGCGGTATCCTTGCCGCGCGCCGGTTTGCCGTCGACCAGCACGTGGCCGCCCTCGAACCACAGTTGCAGGCGGCTGCGGGAAAACTGCGGCACCAGGCCGGCGATGACCTTGTCAAGGCGTTGCCCGCAAGCGCTGTTGTCCAGTTCCAGAGTGATCGGGGACAGGTCCGGGCCATTCGAGATGACCTCGTCGATGTCATCGAATTCGTCGTCGAGCAATGGATCGGAGAGGTGTTCCGCCTGATTCGGCGTTGGAGTTAATGTCACAGCAGTCCCATGGGCTATAATCAGCCTTTCGTTGAATCTCAGAATACTCTCGTGCAAAAACTTCAGAAAGTCATGCAGAAAAAATTATCGCTTGTCATTGCCAGCGCCGTTCTGTTCAGTCTGTCAGCCTGTAGTCTGTTTCCAGAGAAGACCGATGAGACCAAGAACTGGCCGGTGACGAAATTATACGCCGAGGCACGCGAGGAAATGAACGCGGGTCATTACGAGTCGGCGATCAAGATGTTCGAGAAGCTCGAGACCAACTACCCGTTCGGCAATTACGCCGTGCAGGCGCAGATGGAAATCGCCTACGGCTACTACAAGATGCAGGACGCGGCGCAATCGCTGGCGGCGGTGGAGCGCTTCATCAAGCTGCACCCGAATCATCCGGCGGTCGACTACATGTATTACCTGCGCGGCCTGATCAACTTCAACGACCAGATCGGCTTCCTGGGCCAGCTGTACACCCAGGACCCGACCGAACGCGACCCGAAGGCGACGCGCGAATCGTTCCAGGCGTTCAAGGAACTGGTCGACAAGTTCCCCGACAGTTCGTACGCGCCGGATTCGATTGCGCGCATGAAGTATTTGATCAATGCGATGGCGCAGTATGAAGTGCACGTGGCGAACTACTACTTCCGCCGCGGCGCCTTCCTGGCGTCGCTCAATCGTGCCATGGGCGCGGTGCGCGATTACACCGATGCGCCGGCACGCGAGGAAGCCCTGTTCCTCATGGTGCGCAACTACGACAAGCTGGGCATGTACGACCTGCGCGACGACGCGCAGCGCGTATTTCTAAAGAACTACCCGAACAGCAAGTTCCTCAAGCCGGCCGAAGATGGCGGCTGGTGGAAGTTCTGGGCGAAGAAGTGATGCAGTCGTCCTCGCGCAAGCGGGGACGACGGTACTAGTCCACCCTGCGGCGGAACACCCACGACGACTCCGACGATGCCTTCCTGTCGAAGGCATAGCCATCGACCTTGAAGTTCTTCAGCTTGGCCGCGTCGCTCAAACCTTTTTCCGCCGCGTAGCGCGCCATCATGCCGCGCGCCTGCTTGGCGAAGAAGGAAATGATTTTATAGCGCCCGCCCTTCCATTCCTCGAACACCGGGGTGATCACCGGAACGTCCAGCAGCTTCGGCCTGACCGACTTGAAATATTCCTCCGACGCCAGATTGACCAGCACCTGCGCACCCGTGTCGGCAATTTGCCGGTTCAGCGCCGCGGTCACGCTGTCGCCCCAGAAGCCGTACAAGTCCTTGCCTTGCGCCGTGCCCAGCCTGGTGCCCATCTCCAGCCGGTGCGGATGAATCAGGTCGAACGGGCGCAGCACGCCATACAGGCCCGACAGGATGCGCACATGGTCCTGCGCCCAGCCCAGCTGCTTCGGTTTCAAGGAGCGCGCGGCGAAGCCGTTATAGACGTCGCCATTGAAGGCCATGATGGCCTGGCGCGCTTCGCTGGTGTCCGGCGTCCAGCTCGCGTAGCGGCCGACGTTGAGCACCGACAGCGCATCGGATATGCTCATGAGCTCGGCAAGCTGGCCGGGCGAATAGGCGCGCAGCGCATCGATCAGCTGGGCGGAACGGTCGAGGAAGTCGGGCGTGGTCTGGAGCTTGGTGGTGACGGGGGTATCGAAGTCGAGCGATTTGGCGGGCGACAGAACAATCAGCATAAGATTCAATTCAACATTCAATAAAACAACCCGACATGATACCTGCTCCAGCCAAACGCATCGTGCTTGACACCAATGTCTGCCTCGACCTGTTCGTGTTCCACGATCCGCGCTGGGCGAACCTCCTGGCCGCCATCGAAAGCGGCACGGTGCAAGCCGTCACCCGCGCCGATTGCCGCGACGAATACCGGGTCGTTCTGCACTATTCCCATCTGCCGCTGGACGAGACCACGCGGGCCACCTCCGCCGAACGTTTCGACACCCTGATCACGGTGGTCGAGCCGCAGCCCAAACTGATCCGCCTGCCGGTGTGCACCGACAAGGACGACCAGAAGTTTCTGGAAGTGGCGCGCGATGCGGGCGCCGAGATTCTCATCACCAAGGATAAAGCGCTGCTGAAGCTGGCGCGCAAGACCGCGCAGGCCGGCCTTTTCCGGATCATGCAGCCGGAAGCCTGGCTCAAGCTAGAATAGACGGTATTGCAACGACCGCTGTTCCTCACCATGTCCACGCCATTCCTGCCGACTAAATTGCCCGCCGTGGGCACCACCATTTTCACCCGCATGTCGGCCCTGGCCGCCGAGCACCAGGCGGTCAACCTGGGCCAGGGGTTTCCGGACTTTGCCTGCGACCCGGCCCTGCTCGACCGGGTCGACCAGGCCATGCGTGCCGGCCATAATCAATATCCGCCGATGGCCGGCGCGGCGCCGCTGCTCGATGCCATCGCCGCCAAGATCGGCCTCACCTATGGCGCCCGCTACGACGCCGCCAGCGAGATCACCGTGACCGCCGGCGCCACCCAGGCCTTGACCACCGCCATCCTGTGCTGCGTGCATCCGGGCGACGAAGTGATCGTCATCGAGCCGGTCTACGACAGCTATCTGCCGGCCATCGCGCTGGCCGGTGGCGTGCCGGTGCGGGTGCAGATGCGGCTGGGCGAGCGCGGTTTTTCGGTTCCCTGGAACGAGGTGGCGGCGGCGGTGAACGGGCGCACCCGCCTGATCATCATCAATACCCCGCACAATCCGACCGGCTCGGTCCTGCGCCAGGCCGATATCCGCGCCCTGGCCGACATCGTGCGCGGCACCGGCGTGCTGCTGCTTTCCGACGAAGTCTACGAGCACATGGTGTACGACGGCCGCCAGCACGAGTCGCTGTGCCGCTATCCGGAACTGGCCGAACGCGCCTTCGTGGTATCGAGCTTCGGCAAGACCTACCATGTCACCGGATGGAAAATCGGCTACGTGGCCGCGCCGGCAACGTTGACGGCGGAGTTCCGCAAGGTCCACCAGTACAACGTCTTTTCGGTCAATACGCCAAT
Source organism: uncultured Oxalobacteraceae bacterium (assembly GCA_965650445.1). GTDB lineage: Bacteria > Pseudomonadota > Gammaproteobacteria > Burkholderiales > Burkholderiaceae_D > Telluria_A. Next base: position 8,750 of record CBFGOU010000122.1, read on the forward strand.
GCAGCATGCCCTGGCCGCGCACCTGGCCGATCCGGCGCCCTACCGCGATCTGCCCGCGTTTTACCAGCGCAAACGCGACTTGTTCCGCGACGGATTGCGCGCCACGCGCTTCACGTTGCTGCCATCCGACGGAACCTATTTTCAATGTGTCAGATACGACGCGATTTCGCCTATACTGGAGGCGGACTTTGCAGAGTGGCTGACCAGCGAAATCAAGGTTGCAGCGATTCCCGTGTCGGCCTTTTACAGCGATGCGACCGAGTCCGGCATCGTGCGCTTCTGCTTTGCAAAAAAGGACGACACCCTGCGCCTGGCGCTCGACCGGCTGGCCAGGCTCTAATACCGCCGGGAGACAGGCATGGCATTCAGGCGCATCAAGCTGACCGAGCTGCTGTTCGGCGTCCCGCCGGCGCAAGCGCCCGCGGCCCCGGTGGCGCCCGCGCCCCCGCCCGTGTCGTCCTCGGTGCTGCACACCCTGAACGATCTGAACAAACGGCTCGAACATACCCTGATCGGGCTGCGCAATCACGCGAACGCCGATACCGAACTGCGCACCATCGCGGCCGAGCTGGTCGCGGCGGTGCGGCGCGCGCCCGAGGTCGCACTGGGCACGGTGCTGCTCAATCAGATCGCCGGCCCGTACGGCGTGCGCCACTGCACCGAAAGCGCCGTGGTGGTGGCGCTGCTGGGCGCCGCCATGGGCAAGTCCGACGCCGAACTGCAACTGGTGGCAGCGGCCGCGCTGACCATGAACGTGGGCATGGTGCGCCAGGCCGAGGTCTTCCATGGCCGCGACGGCGCGCTCACCAGCGAAGAGCGCGCGATGGTGCGGCGCCATCCGCACGAGAGCGTCGAGCTGCTGCGCTGGGCCGGCGTCAACGACGAGGAATGGCTCAATTATGTGCTGCTGCATCACGAAAACAGCGATGGCAGCGGCTACCCCGAAGGCCGCATGGGCGACGAGATCGCCGACAACGCCAGGCTGATCGCCCTGGCCGACCGCTACTGCGCGCTGGTGTCGGCGCGCAATTACCGCCGTTCGCTGCTGCCGCCGGAGGCGCTGGAACGCCTCGCGCGCGAAGTCGATCCCGAATTGATGCAGCAGTTCATGCAGTGTATCGGCGCCTGGCCGTCCGGCACGCTGGTGCGCCTGCAGAACGGCCAGACAGGGGTGGTGGTGGGTGGTGTCGACGCGGTCAAGGTCTGCCTGCTGCGCGACGAAGCCGGCGCCATGCTGGCGCAACCGCTGCACTGCCTCACCAGCGCCGACGGGTATGGGCTGGCCGAAGCGCTGCATGAAGATCAGGCGCATCTGCGCTTTACGATGCAGCAGGTGTGGGGCGAACTGGCCAGCCTGTGAGGCCCTGGCTGGAAGAGCGTTCGCCTTCTTGAAGCCGCCGAGGGCGGCAAACATCAATCGCTTCGGCCGGCCCATCTCCGCGACATCGAGCGTGTGCGCCGCCTGTCCTCCGCGCTGCGAAATTCGTCACGCGCGGCATGCACGTGGAACGCACTTCCGCACCACGCATTCCCGCGCACTTTCGGCTAGCGGTTCAGCTGGCCGATTTTACGTTCAACGAAACTCTGCAGCTCCACCGACAGATTGCCGGTGGCACGCGCGCGCTGGAAGGCGTCCAGCGCTTCGGCATTAC
>CBFGOU010000123.1:0-10396 GCA_965650445.1 uncultured Oxalobacteraceae bacterium
GATGCTGGCGGTGACGATGCCGCCGGCCGAACGCGGGTGGGCCAGCGCGAGCGCGGCGATATGGGCGCGCACGGTTTCGGCCATGGCGGCGGCATTGGCGGCCGGGGTTTCGGCAAACAGCAGGGCGAATTCCTCGCCGCCGTAGCGCGCCGCCAGGTCGGTGGGGCGGGCGGCATGGGCCTGCAGCACCTTGGCTACCTGGCACAGGGCGGCGTCGCCGGCGGCGTGGCCGAGCGCGTCGTTGTACAGCTTGAAGTGGTCGACATCGATCATCAGCAGCGACAGCGGTTCGCCGCTGCGCATGGCGCGCTGCCATTCATGCTCGAGGAAGTGGTCGAAATGCCGCCGGTTGGCGATGCGGGTGAGCGGGTCGAGCAGGGCGGCGCGCTGCAGCGCGGCCTGGGTGTCGTGCTGGGTCAGCTGGGCGCGCACGCGCGCGCACACTTCGGCCATGCGCAGCGGCTTGGCGATGTAGTCGGCCGCGCCGGTGTCGAAGCCGGCCACCACGTCCTCGGCCTCGTTGCGCGAACTCATCAGGATCACCGGGATGTCGGCGGTGGCCGCTTCCTGCTTGAGCTGGCGGCAGGTTTCCAGGCCGTCGATGCCGGGCATGACGACGTCGAGCAGGATCAGGTCCGGGTGCTGGCGGCGCGCCAGCGCCAGCGCTTCGCTGCCGCGGTTGGCCACCAGGGTGCGGTAGCCGCGCCCGGTCAGCGTATGCCGCAATGCGTCAATATTGTCCGGCGCATCGTCGACAATCAGGATGGAAGGATGGCGGTTCCGAACAGCGCTTGAGGTGATGTCATAGTGCATATTCTGGCCTGTGACGACGAGTGGTATCGAGCCTCGATCATACTGCCGGGAATCTTGCGCCGCAACAATTCACGCTACTAGGAGCATGATAGGTTGTGGTGTCTTTGCGTTTCCTCAAACTTGGGGTGGGAGATTCGACGGTTGCGTTGTGCGAGCGCAACCGGCTTTTAATGGATCACAGTTGGTAAGTCGCCTGCACGGAGAAGGCGCGCGGCGCCATCGGTAGATCATGTGGCAACTGCAAGCCCGGAGCCGGACTTGGCTCGCGCACATCAGCATTGAACAGGTTACGCACGCTGGCGGCAAATTCCCATCCGCTGCGGCTTGGATTGCTGCGCACGCTTAAGTCGATCGTGGTGTAGCCTCCCAGCGTCTCGCGCACGTCATCGGCCGCACGCAGGCGCTTTCCAACCCAATTCAACTGGGCGCCGAGCAGATAGCCGCTGCTGGCGCGCCAGTCGGCGCGGCCATATATATGGTGGCGCGGCGCATACCCGGCTTCCCGGTCGTTGATCTTGTCGAGCGAGTGCTGGTAGCTGTAGTTGCCCATCAGGCGCAAGCTGCGGGTCGGGTTCCAGGTCGATTCGAGCTCCAGGCCATGGCCGACCTGGTCGCCGGCGTTGCGGTAGGTCGAGCCGGTGCCTGGCACCGGGTTGGTGACCGTGCGGATGATATTGCTCATCGCGTAGCGGTAGATCGTCAGGTTCGCTTCCAGGTCGGCGCCAGCCTGCCAGGCGAGCGCGGCTTCCAGAGTGCCATTGGTTTCAGGTTTCAGCAAGGGATTGCCGAGCGCCACCGGTGTAATGCCATACGCTTCCAGGAACGCCGGGGCACGGAAGGCGCGTCCGTACATCAACTTGGCGGTCAGATCCAGCGAGGCGTCCCACACCAGTGCCAGGCGCGGATTAGTGGTGCCACCGAAGTCCGAATACTGGTCATGGCGCAGCCCGGCCGTCGCGGTCCAGTCCGGCGCGAAATTCCATTCATCCTGCACATACAGGTAATCGATCTTACGGCGGTGCGGCAGCAGGAAGAGATTGCTGTCGGTAAATTCGACCACCTGCGGCAGCGGAATCGGCAAGCCGTTCGGGGCGTAGTTGAAGTTGCGGCGCTCGCGCGTGCGGTACAAATTCAGATCGTCATGGCCCAGGCCGATCCGCATATGGTGACCGGCGAATCCGGAATAGACCAGGTAGGCCGACATGCGCACCTGCTGCTCCCAGAATTCCGGCGCGCCAATCATGCCATCAGGGAAGGTCCCCGTAGGAAATTGCAAGCCGTCAGGAAATAGTTTGTAGTCGTCTGGAATCAATTGAGTGTAGTACAAGGTGCTCAGCAAAGCGCCCGCACTCCAATCCTTGCCGACCTGGGGATCGGTCCAGGACAAGTCGGTAGTGAAACGTTCGCTCCTGGACTTGCCCACCGGGTCGAGTGCCGACGAGATGCCCGCGCCAGTGCCGACATCGTCGCGTATCTTGATGCCGGCGCGAAAGCGCCATTTGTCGTATCCGACATCGACATTGGCGTCGATCGCCTGGTTACCGGTATTGACCGGCCCCGGCGCCAGGCTCGCGTGGGTGCCGGTCAATGTGTCGTTGCGGGTCTGGGCGTCGGCATCGATGATCGGGTCCATGCCGGCGGTGCGGCCGACCCGAAGGTAAGCGGCGACATCGATCCCGCGCACGTGGCCGCCATGCTGGATCCAGCCGTCACGGGTGCCGAAGCTGCCCGCACGCACGCCGACACTGGTGCCAGGCGTGTCGTCCGCATCCTTGGTGATGATATTGATCACGCCTGAGAAAGCGTCCGAGCCGTACAGCGCCGAACCGGGGCCGCGGATCACTTCGACGCGGGCAATATGTTCAACCGGGAAACCGCCCCAGACATTCCCCTTGTTCCCGTGGAAAAGGGTGGTCATTGGGATGCCGTTCTGCAGCACCAGCACCTGCGGCATGTAGGTGCTGAAAATCCCGCGCACCATATATAAAGGTGAATACTGGTTGGCGCTGCGGTTGACGTGAATCCCGGCCACCGACTCAAGCACTTGATCGAGATCGGTCGCGCCCATGGCCTCAATATCCTGGGAGGTGATAACGGTGGCAACAGCTGGTGCGCGGCGCAGGGATTGCTGGGTGCCGGTGGCAATACTGACGCTGCTCTTGTCGCCGTAGACCAGGGTGAGTTCTTCTTCATCGCTGACCTGGGCCTGAACTGGGTGCGCCTGCAACACCAGCGCCATCGTCAGACTGAGCGGAAACGCGCTCACGAATTTCACAAATCGTCTCCCTTGTATATCGTCATAGGCAAAAATGCAATCTTCGTGCCGTTGCTGACGTAACCATACTATATCGGAGTACGGCCTGACAACCAGTGAACATGTTTCCTAATGACATTTATGTGAAGTGTGGTTTTACTGCCCGTCCCCTGCGGCGGGCCACGGGCGGCGAGCGGCGCCGTGATACTGAATGTCGCGGCAGGGCGTTGGGAACAGCGTCCCCGGCGGGCGTTCACGCGCTTCGATATATCCAGGGGGCATGCCTGCCAGGAAAAGGGGCACGCGAAACATGTGAAACTCGGCCACCGAGAAGCCCAGGTCGGCGCACAGCGCCGCTGTCATGCCGGCGTAATTCATGCGCAGACGCGGATTTTTTGCCAGCAACAGTAACTCGGTACCTTGCGCGATGCGCAGGTGCGGCCCGTCCGCCAGATCGAGTCGCGTGGCCAGCTGCAGCAGCCATGGCAAGCGCTCGTCGCCGAGTTCGGGCGTCGGGCGGCCAAAGCCGTAGATGCGCTTTTCCGCAGCGACCAGCTCGTCCAGCGTCGCTCGGCCCGCCAAGGCGACGCCGGCGCGCAGAAAGAAGTCGATGGCTTTTACGCCCGGCTGGCCGCCGTATATTCCGGCCTCGGATACGGCCAGCGCCGCCGACAGGGCCAGCGCCGGTGTCGTGCGCGCCGAACCGCCCAGCGCGGCCACGCGGTTGTTCCAGATGCGCGCGTCCGGATAGCTGGTGTAGACCAGAATGCCCTGGAGCAGTTCGAGCTGCGCGGCGCTGAAGCGGCGTCCCGTAATGCCATATAGATACAATTCGATCCAGCCCATGTCGCGCAGCTCGGCGTGCAGGTCATGGCCGCGAAACACGGTGTGGCTGCCGATGAAGGCCGCGCCCATGCGACTTTTCAGATGGCCGACGTGCTGTTCCAGCAGTTCCGGTCCGTTCATTCTTGTACCTCGATCGTATAGAAAGGAAAGCTGCGAAAACCCGACTGGCCCTGTTCCAAGGCGTGTGCGGCGGCGCCCGGAAGGCGCAACAGTAGAAACAACATTTCGCCCTGGATCGCACTGAAACCCAGTTGGTGCAGCGCGGCCGCCGCCACGCCCGTCATGGCCAGTGGCCTGGTGGCCAGCGCTTCAAGCGCGCCACGCTGCTCGGCCAGCCAGGCCAGCGCTCCGTCGTTCTGCCCGGCCTGGAGTGCCGCCAGGCTTTGGCGCACAACGGTGGCGCAGGTGACACCGTGGGCCTCGAAGCCGGGGGCGTGCTCGGGCGCAGGCCAGATGCTGGCCGAGGTATCGGGAACGGCCGCCAGGTGGTCGCGCCAGCGTACCAGATCGGTGCCGCACGCTTCCCAGGCTTGCATCGCCAGGAGTACTTCACGCGCACCGCCATTGGTGCCCGCGCCCACTGCCAGTGCGGCCGACAGGGTGGCGGCGGCGGTCGATCCAGCGACGCCAGCGCACATGGCTGCATGCACGGAAGCGTCGCGCGGACCTGGATTGGCAAGGGCCACGGCGAGCGTTTCGAGCATGCTTTCCTGGTGCGGGGCCGGCGCTTCGCCTCGCAGCAGCAGAAACAGCATGGCTGCCCAGCCCGCCTTACCCAGCATGCCGCCGTAGACATCGTAACCATGGCAATATGCGGCTCGCGTGGCGAAGGCGTTGTCGGCTTCGGGCTCTTCGTCCCAGATCCGGGTGTGAATGTGATTGGCAGCGTTCATGGTTCAAGCCAGGCAAACATGGGTCAGGCCACCATCGACCACGATTTCCTCGCCAACCACGTAGGCGGCATCGTCGGAGGCCAGGAACAGCGCCACTTTCGCCACTTCGTCGGGCAGGCCGAAGCGCTGGATCGGCGAACGCGCGCGAATGTCGGCGTGGATGGCCTCGACCCGCTCCTTGGGCAGCTTGAGACGCTGGAACGCATTGGTATCGATCGGACCCGGACTGATTGCGTTGACACGGATACCACGCTGGATCAAGGCCAACCCGAGCGACTGCACCAGCGAGCGCAGCGCAGCTTTGCTGGCGCCATACACGCTGAAATTGGGCGTGCCGGTCTGATTGGTGATCGAGGTCGTCACGATCACCGAGGCGCCGGCGGCCATCAGCGGCAGCGCCTTTTGAATGGTGAAAAAGCTGGCCTTGAAATTCACGCCCACAATGGCGTCGAACTGGGCCTCGGTGACCTGTTCGAAAGGAGCGGGGCTCGACAGCCCGGCGTTGAGAAACAAAACATCCAGGCGGCCGAAACGCTCATGTACCTGCGCCAACAAGGAGTCGACCTGCTCGAGATCAGCCGCTTCGCTTTGCAAGACCAGCGCTTGCGGTCCAAGGGCCTGGCGTGCCGCTTCCAAGCCTTGGGCATCGCGGCCGGTAACGATCAGGCGGGCGCCATGTTCCATGAACAGGCGCGCGCTGGCCAATCCGATACCGTTCGAGCCTCCGGTGATGAGGACAACTTTTCCGTCCAGCCGCTTCACAGGCCTTCTCCCAGCACGCGCATGCGCGCATTCATCGGCGGCACTTCTTCGGCGTCAATGCGCACGTCCAGCAGGGTCGGACCCTTGCGCCGGCAGATGGCGTCGATGTCCAGCGCGGCCATGTCGGCCGGGGAATCGATCACGTGGGCCGCGGCGCCCATGGCGCGCGCCATCATCGCAAAGTCGGTGCGCGGCAGTTCGAAACCGATCTGCTCGGCCCCGCCCAGGCGCTGGCCGTGCTTGACCATGCCCAGCGCGCTGTCGTTGAGCACCACGAAAATCACGGTCATTTCCTCGGCCACGGCGGCCGACAGTTCCTGCCCGCTCATGAGCATGCTGCCGTCGCCGGTGATGCACACCACCGGCACGTCCGGATTGGCGGCGGCGGTGCCGACCGCCGCGCCGATGGCCCAGCCCATCGGGGCGAAGTGGGTGGTCAGGCGCAGCCAGCCGCCCGGACTCTGGCGCTGGCCCATGTCGCGCTTGCGCTCGCCGGTGCGGCGCTCGGCCACGCGGCGGTCCTGCGGCTGCAGGTAGTGGGTGGCCCAGGCCACGCTGTTGCCGGCGTCGGCCAGGTAGCGGGTGGTGGGCGGGAACATTTTGGACAGGTCGCGCATCAGGCGCTGCGGCTTGATGGGCGTGGCGTCGCTGGTGAACGCTTCGTGCTCGGCCAGAATGCTTTCCGGCTCCCATCTCGGGCTGCTCTGCAGGCGCGCAATGCGGCGCCGTTCGAAGGCCATCTCGGCGCCGCCGCTGGGGTGCTGGGCGCGCTCGACCAGGCGGTTGAACGTGGCGCTGATCGAACCGCGCATGTGGAACTGGGCCATGGGCGAGCGCGCCAGATGCTCTTCCGATTCGTCAATGTGCACCAGGCGTTCATTGAGCAGGCTGTCGCTCCAGCCGCCGGTATTCCATTCGCCCATGCTGGTGCCGACCGCCAGGATCAGGTCGACCGAGTCGTCGCGCAGGGCCGCTTCGGCCGAGGCGTGCCCGCCAAAGCCGAACACCCCCCGATAGAGCGGATGCTGGGGGCTGACCAGACCTTTGCCGTCCGGGGTGGTGACAAAGGTGGCGCCTTTCATGGCGGCAAATTGCAGGATCGAGTGAATCGATTCGCCGCAGCCGCCGCCGATCAGCAGCATCACGTTGCGGCACTGGGCCAGCATGGCCCGCAAAGTTTCTATGGCATCGTTTTCAACGAGGCAATGCGGGCGCAGCAAAGTGCGCAGATCGTGGCTTGGCGCGACCAGGCCGCTGTCGGCGCGGAAGATGTCCAGCGGGACCGACAGGTGGACCGGGCCGCGCGGCGTGCGGGTCGCATGTTGCAGCGCGGTCACCAGTTTCGCTTCCATCTGCTGCGGGTGCGACACCAGCGAATTGTAGCGGGTGCAGTGGCGGAACATGGCCATGACGTCGATCCCGGTGCAGGTCGACTCTTGCAGGGTATGGCGGCCGAACGAGGGCAGGGCGGGCTGGCCGGTCAGCACCAGCATCGGCACATCGTTGCCGTAGGAGGTGGCCACGGCGGTGATCAGGTTGGTCGCGCCCGGACCGGAGGTGGCCATGCAGACGCCGACCTTGCCGGTTTCCCGGGCGTAGCCGTCGGCCATGAAGGCGGCGCCGGCTTCGTGGCGCGCCACCACGTGGCGCAGCTTGCCGCCGCGGCGGGTATTGCGCGCGATGGCGTTATAGAAGGGCTCGATCGCGCCGCCAGGCACGCCGAAGCAGTAATCGATCCCCATTTGCTCCAGGTACGCAATGGTCAAATCGGCCATGTCCAGGGTCGGAGCCACGGTCGCGGGGGCTTTGAGCAGGGCGGGAGTAGGGGTAGTAAGCTGACGAACAAATTCCGGTGCGGAGATATCGAGCATAACGTTACAAAACCTTGTGGGCTAGAGGCTGCGGGGGCGGGGCAGCGGGGCTGGTGGGGATCGCTCAAAAGAATGCCTTAAGAACAATTGTATTTTCTATACGGAATTATAGCTTAATATTTTGGAATGAGTGACTATTTGATAGATTCACGAGAAAAAAAAGATGCAGTGCAACAAAATAATGTTGCGGAAACAACGAAAGGGGCGGAAAAACGGGCTTGCCGTATGGCAAGCGCGTCCTTCCGCCCCTTTTCGGCGCCGCAAGGTGTCTTGCGGCGCGAGCTGGCGTAACAGCTTGGTTACATTGTATTCGCCGTTACATGTGCGCGGCGATCAGTTTGGCCAGGATGGCCACGCCTTCGCGGATGCGCTCGGGCGGCACCGTGACGAAGGACAGGCGCAAGGTATTGGTGGCCGGATCGTTGGCGTAGAACGATTCGCCCGGCACGAACGCGACCTTGGCGGCGATGGCCTGGTCGAGCAGCTGCATGGCGTTGATCTTCTTGGGCAAGGTCACCCAGATGAACATGCCGCCTTCCGGGCGGGTCCAGCTGACCCCTTGCGGGAAACTGGCTTGCATGGCGTCCAGCATCACCTGGCACTGGTTGGCGTACAGCGAGCGGATCTTTGGAATATGGGTATCCAGGAAGCCATCCTTGACCACCTCGTGCACCACCATCTGGGTCAGGGTGGCGGTGTGCAGGTCGGCCGCCTGCTTGGCCATTTCCAGGCGCCGCACCAGCGGCAGCGGCGCCACCACGTAGCCCAGCCGGATGCCCGGCGTGAGCACTTTGGAGAACGAGCCCATATAAATGACGCCGTCCGGATTCATGTTCAGCATCTTGGGCAGCGGTTCGCCCTTGTAGCTCAGGGCGCCGTAAGGATCGTCCTCGATCAGCGGCAAGCCCAGGCGGGCACAGGTTTCCACCAGTTCCTGGCGCCGTTCGATCGACAGGCTGCGCCCGGTCGGGTTCTGGAAATTGGGCAGCGCGTACAGCATGCGCGCCCCCTTGGCCACGGCCTGGATCGAGCCCGGCACCAGGCCATGGTCGTCGGTCTCGACCGATTTGAATTCGGGACGGTACACCGAGAACGCTTGCAGCGCGCCCAGATAGCTCGGGGTTTCGACCAGCACGCGGCTGCCTTCGTCGATCATGACCTTGCCCAGCAGGTCGAGCGCCTGCTGCGAGCCCGACACCATCAGCACCTGTTCGGGCGCGATGCGGCAGGACGGCGTGGACAGGAAATGCGCGATCCACTCGCGCAGCGGCGGATAGCCATCGGTGGGACCGTATTGCAGGGCCACCTTGCCATTGCTGGCGAGCACCTTGTCGAAGGCCGCTTTCATTTCGTCGACCGGGAAGGTTGCCGGCGACGGCAGGCCGCCGGCGAAGGAAATGATGTCCGGACGCTGCGTCACTTTCAGGATTTCGCGGATGACCGAGCTTTTCAGTTCGTTTGCGCGCTCCGAAAAACGCCACTGGATCGGGTTGATATGTTCTAGTTTCATGCTGGTCTCACGAAGGAAAAGGGGCTGCGCCGGTGCGCCGCCATTATAGAGTACGGGGGAGCGGCGCCAGCCGTTGCTGCTTACGCCACTTCCACAATCATTTCGATCTCCACGCAGGCGCCGCGCGGAATCTGGGCCACGCCGAAGGCCGAGCGTGCATGCTTGCCGGCATCGCCAAACACCTCGCCCAGCAGTTCCGAGCAGCCATTGGTGACCAGGTGATGATCGGTGAAGTCGGGCGTCGAATTGACCAGGCTCATCACCTTGACGATGCGCTTGACCTTGTTCAAATCGCCGCCGCACGCTTCCTGCAGGGTGCCGATCAGGTCGATGGTGGCCGCGCGCGCGGCCAGCTGGCCCTCCTCGACGCTGACATTCTTGCCCAGCTGGCCGGTGATGACGGATCCGTCGGCATGCTTGGGCAGGTGACCGGAGATAAACACCAGATTGCCCGTCTGCACGTACATGACATAGGCGGCCACCGGCGCGGCCGGCGGATTGAGCGTGATGTTGAGCGATGTGAGTTTTTCGTAGACGGACATGATTTCTCGTGTTGGGAAGTGGGAAATGGGCAAAGCAGTATTGTACGTCGGGCCGGGGCTGCTAGTGCGGTGACGCAGGCCTGGGGGCACTGATAAAAATGATGCGTTTGGGCGCCGGGCCAGGCGCAAACCGCAGCGATAGCGAGCTATCGCGAGCATTTGCAACAACGCCTGGTGTGCAAAGGCGCATTTTCATGTGCCCGCAAGCGCGCAGCACTACCTAACGAGCCACGCGCATGCGCCGGCCCACCGCTACCAGGGCAATGACCGCCAGCGCAAAGCCCAGGTTGGCCGCTTCCAGCGGTTCGCCCAGGATCAGCGCGGCCCCGGCCAGGCTGAGGAAAGGCTGCAGCAGCTGGACTTGGCCGACCCGGGCGATGCCGCCCAGCGCCATGCCGCGGTACCAGAACACGAAGCCGATAAACATCGAAAACACCGACACATAGGCAAAGCCCAGCCAGGCGGCCAGCGGGGCGGCCGCCATGCGGTCCAGCGCCGGCCAGCTCAGCCACAGCAGCAGCGGCAGCAGCAGCGGCACCGACAGCACCAATGCCCAGCTGATTACCTGCTGGCCGCCCATGGTCGTGGCCAGCCGTCCGCCCTCGGCATACCCGATCGCCGCCAGCAGTACGGCGGCGAACATCAGCAGGTCGGCCGCGTGAAAGCTGCCGCCGCTTTGACGCAGCGCAAACACCACCACGATGGCCGAGCCGGCCAGCGCCGTGGCCCAGAAGCCGGGCGAAGGGCGCTCCCTGCCGCGCAGGGCCGCGCACACGGCGGTGGCCAGCGGCAAAATGCCCACGAGCACTGCGCCATGCGAGGCCGGCAAGCTGCGCAGGGCGATCGAGGTCAGCCAGGGGAAGCCGATCACGCAGCCGCCCGCTACCAGGGCCAGCGGCAGCAGG
>CBFGOU010000124.1:0-10382 GCA_965650445.1 uncultured Oxalobacteraceae bacterium
TAAGGGCATTCGTTGTGTGGATCGGTGGCTCGCTGGCAAGCATAACCGCCATATTTTATGCCACCGGCTACCTGATCACGCGTGCTCACCTGAGCATGCTTGGCCTGTATGGCATGCTCGCCTTCGACAATGACTACATTATCCAGGAAGGCGCAAAATTCTTTCTCGTCGTCGGGTATGCGACGGTGAGCGAGGTGGCCTTGCCGCTGCTCGCCCTCCTTGGACTGGCAGTCATCGCGGCGAAGGTGTTTCAGCAGCTCGCAGGAAGCCGGGTACAGCGGGGCTGGGCGCGGCTGTGCGAGCGCCTTCCCGGTTTCGGCGCGCAGGGATGGATGCGTTTGCTGGCCTACTCCGCGTTGTTTATCGCATTTCTCTACCATGCCGAAACGTTTCTGCCGAAGTTTCAAGCCCCGCTTTGCATCGGAAATCTTCTGTACGCCGATTCCGGCAGTGCGCCATGTCCCGGGGCGATGATGCGGCGCGGCGCGGATGCCCTGAAAGCTGCGCTGTTGAAGCGGGATGAAGTACTGCTGAACAACGCCTTTCAGGAGCTGGAGTTCGGACTGGCGCTCGCCGGTGCGCTTGCCTACCTCACCTGGCGCACCACACTGCCGTGGCGATGGCGCTCCTGGTATGCCGCCCCCTCCTTGATTGCGACGGCCCTTTATCTGGTCCTGCTCCCGATGGATTACGCCGTGTTACAGCGGCCCATCATCTACCCGCGCATCGAGCTCACGTTCGACCCGAAACTGGCGCTTTCAATACCGGGACCATTGTTCCTGTTGAATGAGAGCGCGCACGAGTTTGTGGTGTGGGATGCGACGATCCGCAAACTTTTCTGGATTCCGGCCGGGAGTGTCAACCGGGCAGAAGTCGACGGCACATACGGTTTATTCGGTGCGGGACGGAACCGAAGCCAAACAAAAGGAGAAGGAAAATGAGATGTGTTCTTCGGATGCCTTCCTGGCCGGCGCTGTGCCTGCTCACCCTTGGCGCTTGTGCTTCGACCGAGCCCGCGCCCACGGCGCCCGCCTTGCCGCCCATCCGTGCCGATACAATTGCCCGGCTCAGCGTCGATGGTCCCAACGCCTTTATCAACGGCAACCGGGTGCAAGGGGGCAGCTACGTGTTTGACGGCGATACCGTTTCCACCGGGCCGGGCACCAGCGCCATGGTGCTCCTCAATCAAGGCGGCTACATCCAGCTCGATGAAAACACCGATCCATTAGTCAAACAAGGGGCTTGCCTGCTGCTGAAGATCTTACATGGCCGGGTGGTGTTCAACAATTTGAATTGCCTGCAGTTCGAAGACAATTTGAACATGGCAGGTGTGGCCCATAGCGTGGTCCATATCATGAGCTCGGAGCAGGCGTCGCGGGTCACCGTTCTCGATGGACGGGTGGAGATGCGCAGTCCGCGCGAGGCGACCCTGGAGAGATTCGGCGAGTATGTCGCCACCCGTGACGGCGCGGTGGAAGTGCTGCAACTGACAGAAGAGGCTGCAACTGCCAGAATCGCGTGGACCCAGCGCTACTTCCGCCAGGCAGCCACGACAAGGAGCGGCGGGATCTCGCCCGCCGAGGCTGGCGCCATTGGCGCGCTCATCGGTATATTCGTCGATATCATTCAAGGCGACCGGTCGCACCGCGAGCGGCAGGAGCCGCACCCCGAAGCGCAGCGGCAGTCGCAGCCGCTACCGCAGCCGCAGCCGCAAGCACCGCCCCCATCGCCGCCGCAGCCGCAGCCGCAATTACCGGCCCCATCTCAGCCCCAGGTGGAGCCGGCGGCAGGGACGGTGCCGAACATACGATGACGTGGTTGATACGGGGAGGGCGCTGAACAGACAAGCGCGCCCCTAACCGCCACGCCTACTTGCGCCAGATCGCCGACCGGATCGAATCGCAATACCACCATTTGTACTGATAGAAGCCCTGCAGCGCCAAGGTGTTGGTTTTGTTGGCCAGCTCGGTTGCCGTCATCCCGGCGGCGGCGACCCAGCTGCCTTTGCTCGGCACCCAATCGGTGTTGTAGATGGCGCCACCCGATGTGCACGGAAGATTTTCGGCCATTTGACCGGAATCGGTCATGTGATTGAACCATCCCTGGAATGCCGCGCTCGAGATGTTATTGACGGTCCAATAGCCGGTTGAACGGGGCGCCCAGACCAGGATGGGACCGGTCGGCAGCACTTTCCCCTTGAGCAGTGTCCACGGCCCGTTTGGCGCCGCGGAACTGTTGGCATACGGCGTGGTCTGGCCATGGTCGAACGGCATGTCGTACACGGCGTTGTTTTTGGCCATATGCACGTGAACGTGCGGACCGGTGGAGTTGCCGCTATTGCCGGCCAATCCAAGCAACTGGCCTTTGGTGATCCTCACGCCGCCGCTCACCGCTGCTTCAGGTGCGATCCAGCCGCTCGAGCTGGGCGAGCTGAACCTGGTTTGATTATGCGGGCAGATGGCGGCCGGGATGGTACCGGGAATCATGTGCGCATGTAGCGCGTAGATCCCGTCGTCCGTTTTGATCCAGACATGGTTGCCGGCCACGCCGATATAGAAGTTGAGGACGTCCGGATCCTTGGTCCCGGCCTTGGCGTTGTCGGGAGCATTGCGCCAGCATCCGACCACGGTGCCCGAGACCATGGCATACACTTTCCTGCCGTAGATGAGGTGATTGGAATTGACTGTACTATCGGCGCCATCGGACACCAAGTTGCTCCACTGGTTGTTGCCGACGTAGCGGACCGCGCCGATATCCTTTGCCAGTGCCTGCAGATAGCCACCGCCGTGGGTGCCGGTGACATAGCGGTGATTCAGGTTGAGATCGTCGCTTTTCAACGGGAACTCCGCTGCCGATGTGGAAACGGAGACGAGGGCCGCGCCGGCGAGCATCGCGCTGCCGATTACTTTGAATACAGAAGTCATGTTCAGGTTCCTTGAGAGGTGTGTCATGCGTAAAAGCCACTGCCTTGTGCTTGTGGCCTGGTGCCGATTCGTGTTGATCAAGCCGGATTGTTCAGGGTGTCTTGCGTCGCCGGCTGCGATGGAAGAATCATAGGTGTACTTACGCATCAAGGTTCTTAAAACAATATTTAGTAAATCATAAGAAAACCTTAAGTTGTAATCCTGTCGAACGTAGATGGCGGAGCGCGCTCAGTGCGGAAAACCGCCATCGACGAACATGGCTTGCGCGGGAATCCGCAGGACGCGCGATAGAATCCGCGCGCCGCCAAACCGGCCACATCGCATGCCGGCATCGGAATCGGCCCGGTTGAACTTTTGCTCCGTCCGCACGGTCAATCCGAACATGGATCAAGGATCGGTGATGACGGCAAAACCCATATCGTGGCGGACCCATTATTCGCTCGGCGTTTTGACGCTCGTCGTCATGTGCAACGCGATTGACCGGTCACTGATCGGCGCCGTTCTTGAACCCATCAAGAACGAGTTTCACGCGACCGATACGCAGATGGGCTGGGTTGCCGGACTCTGGTTCGCCTTCTTTTACGCGGCCGCTTCGATTCCCATCGCACGCTTGGCCGATCAAGGCAACCGCAGCCGCATTCTTGCCGTCTGCTGCGCGCTGTGGAGCTCGATGACGATTCTTTGCGGTCTGGTCATGAACGTCTGGCAGCTCGCGCTTGCCAGGATGGCGGTCGCAATTGGCGAGGCCGGCAGCACGCCCGCCGCGCTCGCGATGGTTGCCGACTACTATCCCAAGAAGCAGCGTTCCATGGCGATGAGCGTGTTGACGACCGGTTCGTATGTTGCCACGCTGTTCGCGACCGCCGGCGGGGCGTGGATGGCAGCGCAGCATGGCTGGAGGATGGCGTTCATTATTGCCGGGCTACCGGGACTGGCGATGGCGCTGCTCATGTGGATGACGGTACGGGAGCCGCGCCGCGGAACGTGGGACAGTACGCCGGCCACTGCCCAGGGACCGTTACTGGAAACCCTGCGCCGGCTCCTGTCCAATGCGGCGTTCAGGAACATCATGATTGCCAATGGCTGCGCCTCTTTCTGGTTGATCGGCGTGAACACATGGAACATCAGTTTCCTGATACGCAGTCACGGAATGGCGCTCAAGCAGGCTGGTCTGCTGGCAGGCACGCTTCTCCCCATCAGCATGATTGCCGGAGTTTTGCTGAGCGGCTGGCTGAGCACGCGCCTGATCGAGCGTGACGCGCGATGGCAATTGGGCATGCCGCTGTTCGGAAGCGGCGCCACGATGCTGGCTTCGCTGGCCTATTTCGCCTGGCCGCCCGGTACAAGGATGCAATTCATGGCGCTGGATATTCCTCAGGGGATGATATTTTTCGTCCTGATGTGTTTCTTCTCCTCATGGATATTCGCCTCCAGCGTGGCGGCAATAAGCAATGTCATACCCGCGCAGCGCAGGGCGCTGGCCAATGCCGTGTACGTCGTTTTCTATACAATGTTCGGCTTCGGTCTCGGTCCGGTTGCCGTCGGCATGTTGAGCGATGCGCTGATGCTGTTCGCGGGTAAGGATGGGCTGCGGCTTGCGCTGACGGTTTCGACATCCGCCATGGCCGTCGCGATGCTGTTTTATGCCAGGGCCATCAAGCCCTATCTTGAAGCCAGCCAAGTCGTCATGGCGCGGGGATAACAGCATGTCGGCGCGATCCCTGGTCGACTACCCCGTCTGCGCGCGCCTCGATGAGTTCGACCGGCACTCCGGCTCGTTGCTGGAACGCCTGATTTTCAATCATCGCCTGGGCGGGCTGCTGCTTTGCCTGTTTGCCTTCATCACGCTCGGGATCAACGCTTTTCAGCTCCAATTCAGTGCCAGCTTCGAAAAGATGATTCCCACCGGGCACCCGTATATCGTCAACTACCTTGCCCACAAAGAAAATCTGTATGGGATGGGGAATGCGGTTCGCATCGCGGTGGAAACGCGCGCAGGCACTATTTTCGATGCGGCCTATCTCGAATCGCTGCGGAGGATCAATGACGAGGTGTTCCTGCTCGCCGGGGTCGATCGCGCTTACATGAGATCGCTGTGGACCCCGGCGGTCCGTTGGGCGGCCGTCACCGAAGAGGGCATTGACGGCGGCCCGGTGGTGCCGGACACTTACGACGGTTCCGCGGCCAGCATCGCGCAGGTGCGCACCAACATCGAACGATCAGGCGAGATCGGTCAGCTGGTGGCCGCCAACTACCGCTCTTCCATTATCCTGGTGCCGCTCCTGAGCGAGGATCCGGAGACTGGCAAAGCGCTTGACTACAAGCGCTTTGCCGACGCACTGGAAACAATCCGCGGCAAGTATCAGACCGGTTCCATCCATATTCACATCACCGGCTTTGCCAAGCTGATGGGCGATCTGATCGGAGGGCTGCGCTCCCTGCTGTCGTTCTTCGGCATATCGATCCTGATTACCAGCGCACTGCTTTACTGGCATACCCGCTGCGTACGCAGCACCTTGCTGGTGGTGTGCTGTTCGCTGGCCGCAGTGGTCTGCCTGCTGGGACTGTTGTCCTTGCTTGGCTATCCGCTCGGCCCGTACTCGGTGCTCGTGCCCTTCCTGGTCTTTGCGATCGGCATGAGCCACGGTGCACAAAAAATGAATGGGATCATGCAGGATATCGGGCGCGGCACCCATCGATTGGTGGCCGCACGCTATTGCTTCCGACGCTTGTTCGTGGCCGGCCTGACGGCACTGATGGCGGACGCGGTAGGGTTCGCCGTACTGACGCTGATTCCGATCAAGGCGATCCAGGAATTGGCGCTGGCCGCGAGCCTTGGGGTGGCACTGCTGATTTTTACCAACCTGGTGCTGTTGCCGGTCCTGCTGTCCTACTGCGGAGTCAGCCTTGCCGCTGCACGCAGAAGTATCGCCACCGAACTGGCCGAGGCGCCCGCCAATGCGCTTGCCGCGCCGCGTGGCATACCCGCCGCCCAGCGCACGGGGGCGCCCTGGAAAGCGCTGGTGTTGCTGACCCGGACGAAGGGCGCGGCCATCGTACTGGTCGCGGCGGCCTTGCTGGGAAGTGTGGGATTGGCGGAAAGTCACCGCCTCAGCATCGGCGACCTGGATCCGGGCGCGCCGGAACTGCGGCCTGATTCCCGCTATAACCGCGACAACGCATTTATGGTCGCCAACTATGCCGCCAGCAGCGATATTCTGGTCGTGATGGTGACAACGCCGCAATACAAGTGTGCGGACTATCGCGTGCTGGCGCAAACCGATGCCTTGGAATGGCGCTTGCAGCAGGTCGCGGGCGTCCTGTCCACGCAGTCGTTCGCCGGGCTGGCGAAACGGTCGGCTGTCGGCATGAACGAGGGGAACGCCAAATGGTACGACCTGCCCCGCAATCAGGCCGTGCTGAACGCCGTCACCGGCAATGCGCCGCGCGAGCTGATCAACCAGAACTGCGACCTGC
This sequence comes from uncultured Oxalobacteraceae bacterium, assembly GCA_965650445.1. Classification (GTDB taxonomy): domain Bacteria; phylum Pseudomonadota; class Gammaproteobacteria; order Burkholderiales; family Burkholderiaceae_D; genus Telluria_A. The sequence goes on from CBFGOU010000124.1 coordinate 6,402, forward strand.
TCCCGCTGTATGTGTACCTCAAGGACCATCGGGCCGATACCTTGAGGCGCGTGAGCGCCACGGTCGAGCGCTTCGCCAGGCAAAACAATGCGGGCGACGCCAGGTTTCTGCTCGCAGCAGGCAATGCGGGCATTGAGGCTGCAACCAATATCGTGGTCCAGCGATCCAACCTCCTGATGTTGGGACTGGTCTACTGCGCAGTGTCGGTGCTGTGTTTCATCAGCTTTCGTTCGTGGCGGGCGGTGCTGTGCGCCATCCTGCCGCTGGCGCTGACCTCGATCCTGTGCGAAGCGCTCATGGTCATGCTCGGCATCGGCGTCAAGGTCGCCACCTTGCCAGTGATCGCGCTTGGCGTCGGTATCGGAGTCGATTATGGGCTGTACGTGCTCTCCGTGATGCTGACCCGGTTGCGCACCGGAATGAGCTTGCCGCAGGCGTATTACAGGTCGCTGCTGTTCACCGGCAGAGTCATGGTATTCACAGGCATAAGCCTGGCAATTGCCGTAGGAACCTGGGCCTTTTCACCGATTAAGTTCCAGGCTGATATGGGCATCCTGCTTGCCTTCATGTTCGTCTGGAACCTGTTGGGCGCGCTGATGCTGTTGCCGGCGCTGGCCAGCATGTTGTTGCGCTCCGAGAGCGCACGCCACAGCGGCCACACGCATTTACCGACTGTCAAACCGTAAGGATTTGAGATGAATACACATCGTGGCGGACAACTGGAACTGCTTCATCGCGGGGTGGCGATGGCGCTTGGGGGACTCGCATCGACCATGGCGTATGTGGCCCTGGCGCCGGCGGCATGGGCGGTCGAACTGAAGACCGGCAATGAGGATCTGAAGGCGCGTTGGGACAACACGGTCAAGTACAGCGCCGGCTGGCGGGTCAAGGACCAATCGCCGGCATTGCTCGCCAATCTCAACGGCGATGATGGTAACCGCAACTTCAATACCGGCTTGATATCGAATCGCGCCGATCTGCTGTCCGAATTCGATCTCACCTATAAAAATGTGGGCATGCGGGTCAGCGGCGCGGCGTGGTACGACGCGGTGTACAACCGGTCGAACAATAACGATTCTCCCGCCACCGTGAATGCCTTCAGCGTGCCGCACAACGAGTTTACGGCGGCAACCAGGAAGTTGCATGGGAAACGGGCCGAAATCCTGGACGCTTTAGTGTTTGGCAATGGCCATATCGCCGATATGGAGGCGAGCTTCCGGGCAGGCAAACACACCTTGCTGTGGGGCGAGAGCCTGCTGCTGGCCACCAACGGGATTTCCTATGCCCAGGCTCCGCTGGATGCGATCAAGGCGCAATCGGTCCCTGGTTCGCAAGCGAAGGAGTTGTTCCTGCCGGTCGAGCAAGTCTCGGTCGATGTGCGGCCCAGCGCCACGCTGGACTTTGCCGGATATTATCAATACAAATGGCGCAAGACACGCGTGCCCGGCGCGGGTAGTTACTTCAGCACGTCCGACCTGCTCGATGCAGGCGGCGAGAGTCTGCTGCAGGCAAGGCGGCCCGGTGCCGCGCTGTTGCGCGGCGCCGACCTGACAGCGCGCGACCATGGGCAATGGGGCCTGGCAGCGCGCTACCGCGCCGAGACGCTTGCCACCGATTTCGGCCTGTATTACCTGCGCTTCCACGAAAAAGTTCCCCAGGTCTATCTGGCGCCGGAGTCCGCTACCTATTTCCTGGCCTACCCCGAAGACATCCGGCTGATCGGCGCAAGCTTCTCGACCCAGCTTGGCACTGCCAACGTGGCGGGCGAGCTGCACGTGCGGCGCCATACTCCCTTGGCCAGCAAGGCCTTGTCGGTGGCGCCGGGCAGCCCGGCCGATAACAGTGACAATCCCTTGTATGCGATTGGCAATACGGTGCATGCCCAGGTGTCCGTTGTCTATCCCTTGCCGTCAACCGCATGGTGGCCGTCCGGCACGGTTTCGGCTGAAGTGGGCGCCGTGCGCCGCACCAGCGTCACCAGGAATGCCGGTATGCTCGACCCAGGCCGCGAGCGCAACGCCTGGGGCTTCTCCGTCAATTTCACGCCATCCTATTTTCAGGTCTTGCCGAATCTGGATCTGAACGTGCCGGTTTCGCTGAGCTACAACCCCAAGGGAAAATCGCCTGCCGCTGCCTTCAATGGCGACAAGACGGGCAGTCTCAGCCTTGGCCTCAGCGGCGAGTATCGAAAAATTTGGACTGCGACCCTGCGCTTCACCACCTATCTGGGGCCTGAATCGCGCCAACCCTTGTCGGACCGGGACAATATTTCTCTGTCAGTGCAGCGCACGTTTTAGTTTTTTCGCAGTCTAAGCCACTGGGGCCGTAGGGTATGCCCTGAAGAGAGGAGACACAGATGACCTTCACCCGCGCAATCGCGGCCGCCATGCTGATCCTGCCATTGGCCGCGGCACATCCATCCGCCACTGCGGCCGTCAGCGCTGCGCAAGCCAGCAAACTCAAATCGACCTTGACCCCGCTCGGCGCCGAGCGGGCCGGCAACCGGGACGGCACCATCCCGGCATGGGAGGGCGGTTATACCAAGGTATGGCCCGGGTATCAATCCGGGCAGACCCGGCCCGATCCATTCGCCGATGAAAAGCCGCTGTTCCGCATCACCGCCAGCAACATGGAACAGTACGCCGACAAACTGTCCGATGGCGTGCAAGCCCTGCTTCGGCGCTACCCCACCTACCGGCTCGATGTGTATCCCACGCATCGCACGGCGGCAGCACCGCAGTGGCTCTACGATAATACCTTCAAGAATGCGACGCGCGCCAAACTCAGCAACAACGGCGTGTCGGTCGATGGCGCCTATGGCGGCATTCCTTTTCCCATCCCCCAAAACGGTGTTGAAGTGATCACCAATCACTTGCATGTCTGGAAGGGCGAATCTGTCCGATACGATTTCGGAACCTATGTCGTGATCGGCGGCGGAAAACCAGAATTGGCCACTGCGGGAAGGCTCTTCTATCAGTATCCCTACTACTTCCACGACGGCTCGCCCGACCACTTCAATGGAATCTATGCGATGGGAAGGCAAACCACCACAGGGCCGCCTTTGAAGGCAGGTGAGGGCGGCTTGATCCACGAACCGGTCAATAAGCTGGACCGCCAGACATGGGTGTATCTCGTGGGACAGCGCCGGGTGCGGCGCGCTCCTTTTATCGCCTATGACAATCCGAGTTTCCTGACCTCGGGTTTGAGTTTCTACGATGAAGGCAACATCTTCAGTGGCGCGGTGGACCGCTACAACTGGAAGCTGCTGGGCAAGAAGGAGATGTTTATCCCGTATAACACCCAGCGGTTCTACGCACAAAAACTGAGCCAGGTGATGGGGCCCCACCACCTCAATCCGGACCATGTGCGCTGGGAATTGCATCGCGTATGGGTGGTGGAGGCGACGCTTGCGCCAGGCAAGCGTCATGCCCTGCCCAAACGGCGCTTCTATGTTGACGAGGACACGTGGCTGGCGGTATTGGCCGATGGTTGGGATGCCAGCGGAAAACTGTGGCACACCTCCAGCAGCTTCCCCTTCATCGCGCCGGAACTGCCGGCGGTAACGGTGACGCCGTTCGTGATCTATGATCTCCGGCAAGGCGCATATAGCATGTCCAGTCTTCTCAACGAGGGGCAATACCAATACCAGGCCATTGGGCGTATCCCTGAAAGCTATTTTTCCCCCGCCAGCATGGCAGCGGAAGGCATTCGTTAAGGGCACTCGACATTATGCAGGAACACCTGCCGTGACCTCCGACATCCTCCGCGCTGGGCAGGAATGTCCATCGATATGCAATGTCGCCGACGAATCCTTAGACAAGGTGCTTGCACGCTGCAGTCTCGACCTGCCGACCTGCCTGCGGCTGGCCGCCCAACTGGCGCACACGCTGGCGGACTTGCATGTCGCCCACATCACCCACCACGCCGTGCGCGCCGCCAACGTGATGGTGGGTGCGCGCGATGGCCAGCTCGGCCTGGTCG
>CBFGOU010000125.1:0-10262 GCA_965650445.1 uncultured Oxalobacteraceae bacterium
CGACACCTTAACATGTACCTCGACAGGAGCATTGCGGCGTTCGGAATCCAACGCCTCGCGCGCGTCCTTGCTGCCCATCGCCGCCATCGCGATGGCGATACTGCGGCCAATGGCATCGCTAAAGGCCGTGCCCTCGATCGCCTTGCTGATCAGGGTGCCGATACCATAACCCATGGCGCCGGCAGCCCCTACGCCGCCGGCAGCGGCCATCGGCGCCGAGGCGGCGAATGCGCCGGCTGGCATGGACGCGGCAAAGGCTCCGGTCGTCAGCAGACTGCGCAGCGCACCGCCGGCGGCAGCCGTCATGCGAGCAAGGATACCTGGTGCGGCAGCGCCTGCGGCACCAGCGGCACCAGCGGCACCAGCCGCGCCGCCACCACGGGTCAGGATGCTGGCCAGGCTTGCGGCGCCGGCTGCGGCGGCCAGCGCGGTCAGGGCGGTTGTGGCCACTTTCATCCCGGCCGTGAAGTTCGGGTATTCGCGTGCCGAGGCCGTTAAGTGGTCCAGTACCGACTTCACCGGGCCGTCGAGTTTGCTGAAACCGGTATAGGTGGCGATCTCGCTTTCCTGGTCGTGCTGCTGCTTCTTGAAACCCGTCTCGTTGGCGATGACAGCGAAGTTCTTGTCGGTGGTGCCGTTGGCCTGCTTGACCTTGCTCTCGACGTTCTTGATGTAGTCGCGGTTGTTCAACGCCGCCACCAGGTACATCAGCGCCTGGCGGTCCTGAATCAGTTTGCCGATCGCGGAACCTTCGATGATGTCGGCTTGGGCCTCCAGGTTGGCGCGCGCATCGGCCCCCTTAGTGCCGGCTGCATTCTTCTTGAGCGCTTGGTATTTCTGGTCCTTGCCCACGGTCATATCGGTCAGGCGGACAAAGGCATCCAGGGAATCGATGCCCTTGGCGCGCGCGGCCGCCAGCGTGCCCGGCAGGTCGATACCCAGCTTTTTGGCGTCGCTGGCCGTGTCCTGGCTGTTGATCTTCGCCAGGAAGTTGACCAGGTTGTTGCCCGCCTCGTCCTTGGAGCCGGCGGTGATCACGGCAGCCTGGTTGGCAGCGAGGATTTTGGCCAGGCCGTCCATGCCCGACAGTCCTGACATGCGGCCGGCCGCCATCTGCTGCGGCAGCCACTTGGCCATGTCTTTCAGCTCGAAGCCGCCCTCCTGGCCAGCGGTAATCGCCATGTCCATTACCTTGGGGATGTCCTTGGCGTCGATCTTGAAGGTGGCCATGCTGCGCAGGGCGATGTTGGCCAACTGGTTGGGATCGGCGCCGGACGCGGTCGCCGCCTTGGTGATCCCTGGGAGCATGCCCATTGCGTCCTTAACGCTCATCGTGCCGGCGGCGATCAGGGTGTCGAGCGTACTTGCGGCCTGGTCGCGGGTGCCGCCGCCATATCGCACCGATTGCTCGATGGAGGCGTTAAGTTCCTTCTTGCCATCGATGCGGCCCGACACATCGCGGTCGGCAAACGCGGTGTTCGCCATGCCGGCCAGGCGCATGCCGTAGTCCATCGTCTTGTTCATCGGCTCGGCCAGCACGAACTTGGCCGCCGCAGCGCCGGCCAGCACGCCGCCGGCAAGCCGGCCGGCGGTCTTGACGCGCTCGAACGAACCGGCGGTGCGCTCGGCTTCCTCGCGGGCGCGACGCATGCTGTCGGCCAGCTGGTCGCCGGGCCGCTGGCGTCCCAGATCCCAGATCCGGCGCAACAGGGCGTCATAGGCGCGCCCCAGGGACGTGGTGCCACGCTCCAGGTCGCGGGTGCGGTCTATCAGGCGCTCGGTGGTGGTGCGGCCGGCGTCGCCCGTCTGGACATTCTGACGCTGCAGCGCCCGGCCGGCCACCTCCAGTCGCTGCGAGCCGACGATCAGGCGCTCATTGGCCGCCTGGATGGTGTCGGCGGTCTGGGCCTGCTGACGGCCAAGGGAGCTATTGGTCTGTTCCAGGCGGCGCGTACCGTCGATCAGACGGTCGGTGGTGCCCCGGCCAGTCTCGCCAGTCCGGCGCAGATCGTCCTGCAGCTGGGTGAGGCCGGCACGGGTTTCCTCACCCCGCCACCGCAGGATCATCGCAAGTTCAAGGTTTGCGCTCATGGTAGGGTTTTCTTACGTGGGGTTTCAGAATGGCTCAGGAGCCGTTTTGCCGCTGCTGTTTGCGGCGCAGACGCGATTGGTTGACATAGGTGGCCGAGCCGTTATCTCTGGCGCCAGAGGCTTCCGGCGGCGTCAGGTGGGTGATATGCGATAGCAGCTCGGCTTGTGTCATTGTGAAAATCGACCCAGGATCGAACCCTGCGCGGCCGAGCAGGATCTGAGCCTGGCGAACCCACTTCAGGGCTAGCTCTGCGCCGAGTGCTTTTTTTCAACCTCGTCGATTGCATCGGTCAATACCCCATAGTCCTTGTCGCACAGGGCCATCACCAGCTCGGTGCCGTGGTCTTCCGGTGCAATGCCCTCGAAGCTTACCTGGCGCGCCTCAATGGCCACGCGCAGACGGGCCTTGGAGCAGTCGCTGCCCAGCTCCTCGATCGCCTCGATACTGTCCTGCACGATGGCCGGGCGAACGGAGAAGCCGCGCACCCGGGCGCCGGCATGATCGAAGCCGATAGGCAGGGTTTTCTTAACGGTGGTTACCATGTTGCTGTTCCTCGCTCAATTGTGTTTGGTGATTAATTAACGCCGCTGACCTTATTCCAGAACTTTGCGCAATGCGCTCATCTGCAGATCCTGCATCGCTTCGCCGTCAACCTTGTATTTCTTGCCCAGCTCCAGGGTGAAGCAATCCAGGTAGCTGGTGCGCTGGCCGCCGCCGACCGGATAGACGGTGATCTTCGCGCCCTGCAGGCCCATCCAGTCGATGTCGCCGGTCACCGGCACCACCGCCGATACCTTCAGCGTGATCTCCGAGATCCCCCTGGAGAAGCCGGTCGGCCGGCCGGTGCGATTCATCGTCTTGATCACCTTGCGGCCGCTCTTTTCGGTCACGTCCAGCGATTCAATCTCGACCTCGGTGCCGTCGACTTCCAGAACGATCGCGCCCTGATATTCCCTCAATGCCATGTTTTACTCCTGGTGGTGTTAAAGATGGCGCGGCTTTTGGCGCCGCGCCTGCGCTTACAGAATCAGGTCGATCCGGCCGCCGAAAACGTGCAGGCCGTTGACCACGTCGGTCGGGATCTTCGCGTTCAGGCGGTTTGGGTCCTGGGAGTCGCGCTCGACGATCAGGCCCGGCTTGTACAGCTCCACGTTGTCGATGATCTCCAGCTCCTCGAGCTTGTACATCACGTCGAGCAGCTCGGAACGCACGCGGTCCGGCGTGCGCGAGGACAGCTTGTCGCGCGGAAAGCGCAGTGCGATGCGCTCGCGCATGGTCTTGCGGACGTAGTCCAGCGTGCGGATCGTGGTGATGTCCAGCAGCGAGATGTCCGGCACGCTGTTGGCGTCCAGGGTGTAGGTGGAGATCGCGCGGACCACTTGCACCTTGTCGCCAGGGCCGACCTCGAACGGCGTCACGCCGTTGGCCAGCGCGCTTTCCTGCTCGGCGCGCGACAAGCGGTTGGCCAGCGGGATGATGCCGATCCCCTTCAGTGCCAGGGTATTGAGCGGTCGGGCCGGGTCTTCCTCCGAGGCCGCCAGGGCCGCGTAAGCGGCGGCCACCTCGAACGGCATGGACAGGGTCGATGGCACCAGGCCGACCGCGATCCGGCCGCTGTTGATCGTGCCAGCCAGCGTGGTCGACTGCGCCAGGGTGCCGACATGGCCAGCGACGCCGACGGCGCCACGCTGCTCCAGCGCGCCGGACACGTTGTCCAGGTGCGCGCGCAGCACCTGCAGGTTGGCCGTGTCGGTGAGGGACGTCGCGATAATGGTGTGGCCAGCGGTGAACACCGTCGCCAGCGTGGCGGCCAGCGTGGTTGGATCGGTGGCGCCGGACGCCATCGCGACGACCGGAGCGGTCACGCCGGTCGCGCCGCTGATGGCCGTGGATACCTTGATCTGGTTGCCCACGGTGCCCTTGTTCTTGGCCGTCAATGTCGCCACGCCAGCCGCCGCTGCGGCGCTCACCGGAATGTCCGGGCGTGCCGTGATGGCCGCAACCAGGGCTTCGGCGATGATCGTCGGCGTGTCGGCCGCCGCAATCGCGACGGTCACGACGCCGTTGGCGATGTATGCGGTCAGCGTGCCGGCGGCCGTCGCCGAGCCGGTCGCGGTGATGGTGCCGGTCGCGGCCAGGCCGCCGCCGGCATCGTCCAGGGCGATCGCCTGCAGCGCCATACCTGGATAAGTGGTGATGGCGGCCGAGGCCATCATGTGCAGCTGGGAACCGAAGCCGAAGAACTTGCCGGCGTCGGCATCGTTGAAGACATCGGTCAGCACGCCGGCCGCAACCTGGCCGCTGGCGGTGCGCTGGCCGACCAGCAGAACTTTCTGGCTGTTCGCAGCCAGGGTGCGAACAGCAAGGGCGGTGTTAAATTCAAAATACTTGCCAGGCTTGCGGATCGACGCGGGAATCGTGGCAAAGGAAACGTTGGGGCTGGACATGCTTGCTCTCCTGTGGGTTTAACGGATGTGCCGGTCTTACTGGCGCTTTTTGGGCGCGGCGGCCGGCGCGGCGCCCTGGTCGTCAGCGGTCGTGTCCGATTGCTCGTCCTGCAGCACCAGGTCACCGTCAGCCAGGCGGCGCTGGTAGTAGGTCGAATCGGCGACGGTGACGACTTCGGCGTCGCTGATGTGGCTGCGGGGCTTGTCTTCCATCGGCACGGACAGGCCGGCGGCGGCTTTCACTTTCAAGGTATTCATGCGATCTCCTGGTGGATGGCAGTGTTAAAGATTCAGTGCGGCGTCAAAGGGTGACAAGGTCGGAAGCGTCGGTGATGTCGTCGCCTGGCTTGATGCGGTAGTTCAAACCCACACGCAGCAGATCCACTTCGGCCTCCGGTGCGACCACATCCACGTATTTCGTGTGCCATTCCTGGGAGAAGACGGCCAGGCCGCCAGCACGCAAACGCGTGTTGTAGAGCGTACGCACCGCGCCTGGCCGGAAGTGGTCAATCTCCAGATCGAGGTCTTGCATCAGCAGCAGGCGCTTGATGTCTTCCATGATGCGGTAGACGCCGACTTCGCCAGCTGGTCCGTCATGGCGTGTGCTCTGCTCGCTGCGTACGCTGCGGGCGCAGCACATGACGGCAAATGTCGCTGGCGTCAAAAACCGCTTTTCCCCCTTCTGTTCCGGCTTTGCGGAGCCGGCGAAAGTGACCCACACGGCGGGCAGCACGCGGATAACGTCAAATGTGTCGTCGTCGAACTGGCCGCCATAGCTCTCGACCGTACGAAGGTAGCTCAAGCCGGCGCCCTTGATCCGGGCGATGATGGCGTTCTCGATTTCAGCGAGCATCAGTAACCCGCCATGGAGTCATCGTTAAACTTCCGGCTCCCTCTACTGACTCGGATCGAGTTGCCGGTGGCGGCCGGGCTGCCGACAACCGCGCCAGCCGTATCGATTCCCAGGGATATCTCGCCACGGCCGACCAGGGTCAGGTATTTCACCGCCTGGTGGTAACGGGTCTCGATGTCCGGGGTGCAGGTCACTTCGGTCCCGGTCATCCGATAACGGGCGATGTCGCAGGCATAGCCGATCAGCAGGCGCGGGACCACCGCGAACGGCAGCGCGTAGCGGCCCGCGAGGTAGCCGCATATCTCGGCGTCGGCGTCGTCCAGCCCCTGCTGCAGCACCAGATCATCGATCGCGCCGCTATACGCGCGGTCGGTGATCTGGATGACTTCCTTGGCGCCGAAGCGGCCGACCATGTCGTTCTTGGTGGCGAACATGACGTTTAGGCTACTTCGTCGTCAGCGGTTGAGGACTCTCCAGCGATCGCTGCAACGGCCAGCAGCGGGTCAGCCTGCTTCTTGCCGAGGGTGATTTCGCTGCCTGGCTCGTACAACTCGCCGTCGTGATTGATCGCCACTTTAACGGTGTAGGTCTTGGTGTCGGCCTTGGCATCCGCTTTGGCGGACGCGGCTTTGGTAGGGGGGGCCATCTGTTGCTCCTATGTGAGATTAAGGGAACGGTTCATGGAGGGCGCCGGTTGTGGCCGCCCCTCCGTACGGTTGCGTGCCCGGTTACGCGATGATGTTCTGGAAGAAGTAGCCCACGTCTGGCGCGCAGATCACTTCCTTGACCGATTCGCCAGTACGGATACGAACGCCGCCACGCAGGCCAGCCTTTGGTTCCGGGATGTCGCCGGCAATGCGACCGCCGAACTGGGCGGTAAAGCCGTAGGTCGGCTGCCCCGTCATGGCCGCCTGGGTATTGGAGTAAATCAGCGAGCAATGCTTGCCCCAGGTGCGATTGAAGCTGGCCGCCTGGCCTTTACGCGCAGTGTTGACAAAGGCCGAGCCGATGCAGATTTCTTCCAGCTCCAGCAGCTCGGCCAGTTGCTCACGCGAGACGGTGCCGGCGCTCTGCGCGGACTTGTAGATTGCCTGGACGATTTTTGGATGCTGGCGCAGCGAGGTCCAGCCGGCGCGGCCAATGACCATCTTGTTTGGACGCATCAATGGCACGTCCAGCGCCGCCAGCAGCGCGTTGAGCGGGTTGCTGTTGGCGTAGTCGCTCCACTGGGAAGTGCCCGACAGCGTCTGCTGTTGGCCTGCCACGTAGTTGGCGGCGTTAAATAAGGTGCCGGCGACCCTCACTTCGCGGTCCAGCAGGATCAGGTTGGACAGCATCATCGTGCTGATCTGTTTCGGATCGATGGGGCCGCCGGTTGCGGGTTTAGGCATCGCTTCCCAGGCCTGAATCTCGCTGTTCGGGATCAGATCGTCCAGGCCGTAGTCCGCGCATTCGTCGTTGACATCGGTACCGCCGAAATCAACCATGTTCGGCTCGGACTTGCGGCCGACCTTGGTCTGCGGCACGGTATAGCCCTGGGCGGCGTCGTATTTGGTGTATTTAAACTTCATCGCGGTCGGCACGCGTGGCAGCACCGAGTCAGCGATCAGCGCGTCGGCACTGTTCTGGTAAGCGATAGCGACTGCGCACAGTTCGGGGTTGATGGGAAAGGCTGTGGTAGGCATGAAGTTTCCTGTTAAATGACGGGTGGGCGGTTCTGTTCGTGCAGCAAACGGGCTAAAGTTGGGTTAGCCCTGGATCTGGCCGGTCGACTGCATGACGCGGATGATGTCGCCGGCAGCGGTCGCCGCCTCCAGCGCGCGGCCGATGACCGAGTTGTTGGCGCCAGCGGCAGGCGCCGCCGCGACGCCGCGACCGATGGCATCGGAGGTAACGAGCGCACCACGCGCGACCGCCGCGCCTACTTCGACAAAGGCGATGCCGGCCAGCTGGACGTCGCAGCGCTCGCCGATGGCGGCGCCGATTTCCATGGTGGCGCCGATCAGGGCGTCGGTGGCCGCAGTAGCGAGGGTCACGCGGTCGTCGGCGGCGCCCGGTTTGACAATGCGGAACGCCGGGATGGCAACGTCGGCCGCGTAGTTTTTTGCCAGTTGCAGGTTGGACATGCGTTGCTCCTGTATATATATGAGGGGGATGGCAGTCTGTCGTTCGGACTGACTGTTAGCTCTTCGTCAAGATGTGGGTGACAGCCTGGGCGGCGTTGACCACCCGGCCAGCGAGGCGCTCCGATTCCTGGAACTCGACGGCCGCACGCGCCAGGACTGTCGGATCGTCCAGGTCGACCTGGATCTTGCGGCCAGCACCGGCTTCGCCGAAGTCAACGATCTTGGGTTGCGCGGTCAGCAAAGCTTTCAACGCATCGACCAGGGGCAGTTGGGACGCCTTGCCGCCTTCGGAGAATTCGACGACGGTTCCCGCGCCCGCTGCTGCCGGCTGAGTGGCCAGGCCCGTCAGGAGCGCGACGGCATTGTCTTTCTGGCCCGGATGGAGTTGGGCATTGGCGACCAGCGCTTCGCAAAACGCGACGTTGGTGCGGCGGCGTTGCTCCGCCTCCTGGGTGGCCAGCGCGGCGGCGCGCGCCGTTACCTGGTCAGCTTCTTGTTTGAGGCGGGCGTTTTCGGCCTGCATGTCAGCGATTTGCTGTGCAGTCAGGGGCATGGAATCTCCTTCGTTGGTGGGGGTGGGGTCGGAAAATGCGGGGACGGCTGCGTCTTGGGCCGTGCCGGCAGCGGCGGCATCGCGCTCGTGGGCTTCGTCGGCGGTGCGCTGCAGCTGGTCGATCTGCCAGTTGGTGATTAACTGGTCTGCCTTGTCGGTGCCGGCCTGGCCGATGACGTACTCGCGCAGTGCGCGGAACATGCCGGCCAGCGTCGACCAGGCATAGCCTTGTTCGCTGAAGTCGAACGAGACAATCCGTTCGTCGGCTTCGTTGAACTCGGGGTTGCGCAGGCCCTTGACGGCGGGAGGTTGCGCGCCCAGGAAGCCGACGTGACGCAGGTAATAAACGCCTGGCACCGGGTTGCTCGGGGAATCGGGGTGATAGAAGCTGGCCGAAATCTTCTTGTAGCGGCCGGCGTCGACCAGTTCGGCGAAGGCTGGATCGACCTGCTGCGTTTCGGCCGCCAGGGCGCCATCGGCGAACGCCAGCGACTTGATCCAGCCATAGGCAGGCAGGTCGTGACGCGGATGGCCGACCACAACCGGCGCTTCGTGCAGCGCAGGGTTGTAGGCCGCCACAGTGGCCGCGACATCGGACTCGGAAATATTGAAGGGGTCGCCGCTGGCGGCGACATGCTTGCCGGGTTTGAATATTTGGATTGGTTTCATGCCGCCCATTGTGGGCGGATGAAGCGGGCCGGTTAAGGCGGACGGCGTTCCGGCGGAGCTATCGGGGCGCTCCTTTTTAGTCTATCCGAGTTGCCTAAAAAGTGGCAAGAAACGGCCTTTGTGTAAATCGCAGTCCCGTCCCGCGCTTCGGGATCGATTTGGAGGCCGTTAAACCCCCGTTAAGAACGTCGCGCCGTGAATTCTGGTAGTTGGACGCGGACGCAGCCCCTGCGCGCCCGTAACAGGCCGATTTGCGGCCGGCGTTCTACTGGCCAAAAACCGATCTCAGATAGTCGTGAACCGCTGACTCGACTTCGCTTGCCGCTTCGGCCTGCAGTTTCCCGTCCGGAGCGATGGGCAGGAACGGCCGCGCGGGAATCTTCGACCCTGGATGATTCACCTTCTTGACGACATGCCCATTGAACGCCAGCGCTTGCTTGTCTCGTGGCAGGATCACGTGCGGCCGGGTTTGGCCGCCGAGCTGGTGGATAGCGGCATAGACGACGTTCGTGCCGATCGTTGCCGTCGTGTCGGTGTTCGATGCCACGATGGAGTCGCGCAGCCGGCCAGAGTCCTGCAGGATCGCACCATTGGCGCGCCTGGCGGACGGGCGCTGCAGGCCGAGCCATTGCGGCCGGCCCTGGGAAAGAAAATTAAAGGCGGTGACAGTGCCCAGCTCGGTGGCAACCGTCCGCATCAGCGGCGCGGGCTGGCTCACCTTGTCGATTGCATCGCGCAAGATTGCATCGGCGCCGGTATGATCGATTCGAATTTCAAAGGTCATGAACTTGTCCTATAATCGGTGGGCCAGCCGTCGGAATGCTTCCGAGTCCTTCCGCACCCCACGGGGTGCAGCTGATGAGATCTAGCGGGGAGTGCGTGCCTCGTGGCTGGCAATTTCCCCTTCCGCCTATCGCAAGCGTTCCAGCTTGCTTAAAACAGACCTCTCCGCCGCCTTCTCGTTCGTCTTGTACAAGGTCAGAAAGTAATTCTTGCTGCCGCTTCTGGTGCGTTTCAGGCCGGCCCTGTAGAGGATGCCATCGAGCGCCAGTATCACCAGGCGGTCGTCGCCTTGCTTGTACACAGCGCCCTTGTCGAGGATATCCGGAATCTTCTGGTAGTCGGCCAAGCCGATTTCGGGGTGTTTGTCGATATGAGCGGCCACAGACTCCTGCGACAGGTAGACGGTCTGACTCGGGGCGCCGATGGCTTGCATGTCAGCGGGTTTGAGTACGCCGACCGGAAAGTCCTCGAGCGACTTGCCGTTAAAGAAGCGCTCAAAGGCTGGCCCCTTTAACGCACCTCGAACATACTGCCGCGCCACCGGGTAGCTGTATTCATCCAGCTTCGGCTGGTAGGCCGCCATGGCATTGTTGCTATTCCATCCCGGGTCGGTGCGAAATGCCTTGCTCATGCCCGGCAGGCGCAGCTGGGTCACGGTGGTGGTGCCGGCGGCGGGATCGCGCGCCGAGATCGGCACTTCGATCTGCTCGGTATGCCCGCGCGAATCGGACAGGGAGTA
>CBFGOU010000126.1:0-10247 GCA_965650445.1 uncultured Oxalobacteraceae bacterium
AACCATTCAGTTCGCCGATGGCGCGAAGTGGGATTACCAAACCGTTGCCGGCAAGTTGGTCTACAACGGCACGGCCGGCAACGATACCGTGAGCGGGTTGACGGACGCGCCCAACGTTATCAATGGGGCCGATGGCAACGACACGATCAACGCGGGCAGCCTCAATGACATCCTCGCCGGCGGGGCGGGCAAGGACACGATCAATGCCGGCGCCGGTGTTGACACTTTCGTCTTCAACCAGGGTGACGGCCAGGACGTCATCAATGAAGTCCATTCGGCGTATAAATCCGGCAGCAAGAACCTGGACGTGCTGCAGCTCGGTGCCGGTCTGCTGGCCTCTGCGACACAGGTCGTGCGCGGCGTGGGTGCCACCAGCAACGACCTGACGCTGGTGTTCGGCGGTGGCGACCAGGTTACGCTGGCCAGCTATTTCAACAGCTTATACCGGCTGCAAACCATTCAGTTCGCCGATGGCGCGAAGTGGGATTATCAAACCGTTGCCGGCAAGCTGGTCTACAACGGCACGGCCGGCAACGATACCCTGACCGGGTTGACGGATGCGCCCAACGTTATCAATGGGGGCGACGGCAACGACACGGTCAACGCGGGCAGCCTCAATGACATCCTCGCCGGCGGCGCGGGCAAGGACACGATCAATGCCGGCGCCGGTGTTGACACCTTCGTCTTTAATCGGGGCGACGGCCAGGATGCGATCAATGAAATCCATTGGGCGAATAAAGCCGGCGGCAAGAACCTGGACGTGCTGACGCTTGGCGACGATATCGCCAACGACCAGCTCTGGTTCCGCCATGTCGGCAACAACCTCGAGATCGATGTCATCGGTACCACCGACAGCGTGACGATCAACAACTGGTATTCGGGAAGCGCCTATCACCTTAATCAGGTGGCGGCCAATGGCAAAGTGCTATTGGAGGCCAAGGTCGAGAACCTGGTTGCCGCCATGGCAGCCTTTAGTCCACCCGCTGCCGGCCAGACTGCGCTGCCTGCCAACTATCAAACGGACCTCGCGCCCGTACTGGCGGCCAATTGGACATAGCCGAAACTCCTGCAGTCGACAGCGGACTGGCGTGTCTGGTCATGCTTGCCCGCTTCCACGGTCTAGCGGCTGACCCGCATCAATTGGCGCATGCGTTTGCGCTCGGTGGCCAGTCCTTTGGCATGCAGGACCTCCTGCTGGCCGCCAAACAGCTCGGTTTAATCGCTCGCCGTGCCAAACCGATCGCAGGCCGCTGGGCCACTACGCCCTTGCCGGCCATTGCGCTTGGGCGCGACGGTCGCTTCTTTGTGCTTGCCCGGCTAGAACAGACCGATAGCGGGTGGCGTGCACTGATTCAGGATCCCGCCAGCCAGCGCCCGGAAACCCTGGCCAACGATGATCTGGCAGCCCGCTGGAGCGGTGAGATGATCCTGTTGTCATCGCGCGCATCACTGGCGGGGGAGCTGGCGCGCTTCGATTTCACCTGGTTCATTCCGGCGATCGTCAAATACCGCAAGTTGCTGGGGGAAGTGCTGTTGGTGTCGCTGGTGTTGCAGCTGTTCGCGCTGGTCACGCCGCTGTTCTTTCAGGTGGTGATGGACAAGGTGCTGGTGCACCGAGGGTTCACCACGCTCGACGTGATCGCGGCCGGGCTACTGCTTGTGACCCTGTTTGAAGCGGGCCTGAACGCCTTGCGCAGTTATGTTTTCGCCCATACCAGCAGCCGCATTGATGTCGAGCTTGGGGCGCGGCTTTTCCGCCATTTGCTCGGCTTGCCTCTAGCGTATTTCGAGGCGCGGCGGGTGGGCGACTCGGTTGCACGCATCCGCGAACTGGAAAACATTCGATCATTCTTGACCGGCAATGCCATGACGCTGGTGCTGGATCTGCTCTTCTCTGTCGTTTTTATCGGGGTCATGCTGTATTACAGCCGCTGGCTGACGCTGTTGGTCGGCCTGTCCCTGCCTTGTTACTTCGCGTTGTCCTTACTCGTCACACCGCTCTTGCGCACCCGCCTGCATGAGAAATTCAACCGTGGCGCCGAGAATCAAGCCTTCCTCGTTGAAACCATCAGTGGCATCGACACGATCAAGGCGACCGCGGTCGAGCCGCAATGGACACGCGCCTGGGACAAGCAATTGGCTGCCTATATCGCTGCCGGCTTTCGGACCGCGACCCTGGCGACCGTGGCCAACAATGGCGTGACGTTGATCAGCAAGCTGGTGACTGTTGCAACCATGTATTTCGGCGCCAAATCGGTGATCGCCGGGGAGTTGAGTGTCGGCCAGCTAATCGCCTTCAACATGCTAGCTGGCCACGTTTCGACCCCGGTTATGCGCCTGGCGCAAATGTGGACCGATTTTCAGCAAACCGGGATCTCGATGCAACGCCTTGGCGATATCCTCAATACCCGCACGGAAGTAGCCGGCAACAAGAGCGCCCTGCCGCCGATCGTGGGGAAGATCACCCTCGAGCAGGTGACCTTTCGCTACCGTCCGGATGGTTCGGAAGTGTTGTGTGGGCTCGACCTGGCAATTCGTCCGGGGGAAATTATCGGTATCGTAGGCCGCTCCGGCTCCGGAAAGAGCACGTTGACCAAGCTGGTGCAGCGCCTGTATTTGCCGGAGCGCGGACGCGTCATGATTGACGGCATCGATCTGGCGCTTGCCGATGCCTCATCCCTGCGGCGTCAGATCGGCGTGGTGTTGCAAGAAAACGTGCTCTTCAACCGATCGATTCGCAACAACATCGCCTTGAGCGACCCTGGAGCACCGCTGGAAGCCGTGATTCGAGCGGCAAAGCTGGCGGGAGCGCATGAGTTTATCAGTGCCTTGCCGGAAGGTTACGACAATCCCGTGGGCGAGCACGGCACTGGGTTATCCGGCGGGCAGCGGCAACGGATTGCGATCGCCCGGGCCTTGATGGCCAATCCGAAAATCCTGATTTTCGATGAAGCTACCAGTGCGCTCGATTATGAATCGGAACGCATCATTCAAGACAATATGCAAACCATTTGTCAAGGACGCACGGTCTTGATTATTGCGCATCGCCTGTCCGCCGTGCGCGATGCTCACCGGATCGTCGTGATGGACCAGGGCACGATTGTTGAACAAGGCTCACATGCGGAACTCCTTGCCCAGGCAGACGGCCACTTTGCACGTCTCTACCGTTTGCAACAAGGATAAGTGATGACAGCACGGATACAGGCGCTAGGCGATCTGCTGGCCCGTTACAAAGCAGTATTCTCGCATGCATGGCAGGAGCGCTTGCGCATGGGTGGTAATACCTATCAGGCCCATGAGGCCCAGTTTCTGCCTGCGGCCCTGGCACTGCAGGAGACACCACTTTCGCCCGCGCCGCGCGTGGCCATGTGGCTGCTAATGGCGTTTGCGGCGTTGGCCCTGGCAGGCGCGGTGTTCGGCAGGATTGACATTGTCGCGGTTGCACAAGGCAAGATCGTGCCCAACGATCGCACCAAAACGATTCAGGCGATCGAGACCGCCAGTGTCAAGGATATTCATGTGGTGGATGGACAAAGCGTCAAGGCCGGCGACGTATTGATCGAGCTGGATGCCAGCACCACCGATGCCGATACGAAACGTGTCAGCAGCGACCTCTCCGCTGCGCGCTTGCAAGGCTTGCGTGCGCAGGCCATGTTGAGCGCGATTGCGACCGGGAACGAACCGGCTATGGAAACCATGCCCGACATGTCGGCTGCCCAGGTGGAGCAAGCGCAGCGGTGGGTAGCCGGGCAATACGCAGAAATGCGCGCCAAGCTGGCGCGAATCGATGCCGATATCGCGCGCCGCGAGGCGGAGCTGCGCTCGACCCATGAACTGGTGCGCAAGCTGGAACAAACCGTGCCGCTGGCACGCGGACGGGCGAAGGATTTGCAAGCGCTGGCCCAAGACGGCTATGTGCCTCAGCATGCTTTTCTGGACAAGGAGCAAAGCCGCATTGAACAAGAGGCCGATTTAAGGAATCTGCGCAGCCGCCTGAACGAAATTGCAGCATCGTTGCGCGAAGGTCGTGCCCAGCGCATTTCGTTACAGGCGGAAATGCGGCGCAGCGCTTTGGACAGCTTGAACGACGCTGAGCAGAAAGCCGCCGTCTTGCAGCAGGACCTGATTAAAGCCGGCGTACATGGCAAGCTGATGCGATTGACGGCGCCGGTCGATGGCACAGTCCAGCAGCTTGCGGTGCACACCGTAGGCGGCGTCGTCACCGCTGCGCAACCATTGATGATAATCGTGCCGAACGATCATGCCTTGGAAGTACAGGCGTTTTTAGACAACAAGGATATCGGCTTTGTGAATCCGAATCAGCAAGCTGAAATCAAGGTAGAAACCTTCCCCTACACTCGGTATGGCACGATTCGCGGGACGGTGACCGATGTATCGCATGACGCAATTGATGACGAAAAGAGGGGGCTGATCTACGCGCTGCGCGTCAAGATGGACCGCGCCACCATGGCAGTGGAAGGAAAAACGATCAAGCTGTCCCCAGGCATGTCGGTTGCGGTTGAAGTCAAGACCGGACAGCGGCGCGTGATCGAGTATTTCTTAAGTCCATTGCTGCAATATAAACAGGAGAGCTTGCGCGAGCGGTAAACCTTATCAATCGCGCTCGTCGCTGTCTTCCTGATCGCGCCCGGGCTGGGGAATCACCTTCACCAGGACGATGCGCGGACCGTTCATCTTCTTGACTACGATATCGAAGCGCGGGAACTCGATTTTCTGACCCTGCTTCGGGATATCGCCCAGTTTCACCATCAGCAGCCCGCCCACCGATTCGACTTCATCCAGGCCCAGGGTTTCGTTATCGATGTCGATGCCGAGGATGCGTTCGAGCGAAAAGATCGGCAGGCTGGCCTTGCCGATCAGGGTGCCGTCCGGCTGGCGCAGCCAGTCGTTTTCATTGAGGCGGAATTCGTCGCGGATTTCGCCCACCATCGCGCCGAGCAGGTTGTCGAGCGTGATGAAGCCGACCGCGCGCTTGCCTTTTTCGCCGATCAGCGCGAAGTGCGGCGCGCCGTCGCGGAAGCGGCGGAACATCTGCTGCGCCGGGGTGCGCGCCGACACGGTTTCCACCGGCCGCAGGAATTGGGTCAGGTCGGTGATGGGACGCCCGGTCTGCTGGGCGAAAAACAGATCCTTCAGGTGAATAATGCCCAGCACGTCTTCATTGTTCACATCGAAGTAGGGATAGCGCGAAAAGCGGTTGCGCACCACCGTCTGCAGGTTTTCTTCCAGGCTCTGGTCGGCGTACAGGGCGATCACTTCATTAATCGGCCGCATCAGGTCCGACACCGACAGCTGCGAAAAGTCGAGCGACTGGGCCAGGATATGGCGCTCGTCGCGGGTGAATTTTTCGCCCGGCTGGCTGGTGCGCAGGATCAGCTTGAGTTCCTCGGTCGAATAATGGGCGTCGTGCCCGCCGGTGCCGGCCAGGCCGACCAGGCGCAGCACCAGGGTGGCGCTGCCGTTGAGCAGCCAGATGGCCGGGTACATGCCCCAGTAAAACGCATACAGGGGCAGCGCGCTCCACAGGCCGACGGCTTCCGGGTTGCGGATCGCCAGCGACTTGGGCGCCAGTTCGCCGACCACGATGTGCAGAAAGGAAATCACACTGAAGGCGACCGCAATCGAAATGCCGTGGATCACCGCCGGCGAGCTGATGCCGATCAGGTGCAGCAGCGGTTCGAGCAATCCGGCAAAGGCCGGTTCGCCCACCCAGCCCAGGCCCAGCGAGGCCAGGGTGATGCCCAGCTGGCAGGCCGACAGATAGGCGTCGAGCTGGCTATGGACTTCGCCGAGGATGCGGCCGCGTAATCCCTGGGTCTTGGCAATGGCCCGCACGCGGGTCTTGCGCAGGGTGACGATGCCGAATTCGGCCGCCACGAAAAAGCCGTTTAGCACGACCAGAAACAGGGCGAGCAGGACGAACAGAACGTTAAGCATAGTTATTGTTATCGCAGGCCAATAAGGCCGGGATCGCCATTGTACCGTTCATGGGGTGCTAAACCCACCACGATGCACAGCTGAAAGTATCGCTTCCACCGCCGGGTGCTTGATCTTGCGTTCGTTCGACACCGCGTAAAACTGTTCGCGCACCTGCGGCACCGGGCCCACCAGCACCGCGCCGAACTGCTCGGCCAGATCGGCCGCCAGCGCCGCAGGCGCGAAGTACAGGCCGGTGCCGCGCCGTCCGAAGGTGTTGAGCAAGGCGTTGTCCTCGAATTCGCCGACGATGTCGGGCCGTACATTGTGCAGCTCGAACCATTCGTCGATGCGTCCGCGTAAAGCATTGTTGCGGGTCGGCAGGAGGAAGGGCGCGCCGTTGAGGTTGCCGGGAAACTCGCCCGCATACACATTGGCCAGCGCCGGCGCGCCCACCACCACGGTAGCGCTTTCGAACAGCAGATGGCTGAACACGCGCAGGGTGGTGCCCGAGCGCACCGCGCGGTCGGTCAGCACCACGTCCAGCTTGTGCAGGGCCAGGTCGGCCAGCAGCGCATCGAACTGGTCTTCGTAGCACACCAGGCGCACCGGCTTGGGCAGGTGCAGGGTCGCTTCCAACAGGCGGAAGGCGGTCAGCTTGGGCAGGGAATCGGAAATGCCGACCGTCAGGCGCACCTTGCCGCTGTCGGTTTCGCCCAGCGCTTCCTGCATCTGTTCACCCAGCAGGAAGATCTGGTCGGCGTAGGCCATGGCCAGCTGGCCGGCTTCGGTCAGCACCAGGCGCCGTCCCTGCTGGTGAAACAGGGCCTTGCCGATCGACTGTTCCAGCTGCGACAGCTGGGTACTGATGGTCTGCACCGCCAGCCCCAAGCGCGTCGACGCGCGCGTGATGCCGCCTTCCTTGGCCACCACCCAGAAGTAGTACAGGTGGCGGAAATTCATCCCCGTGGTTTTCATGGCTTCTGTTTTTATGAAGTAATCGTTCGATTATCTCCTATTTTTAAATTGGTGTCACGGCCCTACACTGGGCCCCATCGCGTCACCTATGGAGAGGTAAAACAAACTATGAAGCATTTCAGAGTGTCAATTCTTGTGTCAATCGCTTGCTTGGCGGTTGCGGGCTGGTGGGGCTATACGCACCACGGCATGGCGGGAGCGCTGTCGGCGTTCGGTATCGCGCTGATTCTGGCGATCATGGAAGTATCGCTGTCGTTCGACAACGCGGTGGTCAACGCCTCGGTGCTGAAAACCTGGGACCCGTTCTGGCAAAAGCTGTTCCTGGGCCTGGGCATCCTGATCGCCGTATTCGGTATGCGCTTGCTGTTCCCGCTGGTGATCGTGGCGGCAGCGGCTGACCTGGGACTGGTGGAGGTGTGGAATCTGGCCCTGTCCGATCCGAAGGCGTATTCAGCGCACCTGACGGCGCACCACGCCGAAGTGGCGGCCTTTGGCGGCATGTTCCTGCTGCTGGTTTTCCTGAACTTCCTGTTTGATTCGGACAAGGAACTGCACTGGCTGGGGCACTTCGAGAAGAAGCTCGGCTCGCTCGGCAAGGTCTCGTCGATCTCGGTGATGATCTCGCTCGCCACGCTGATGGGGGCCATCAACCTGGTGCCGGAAGCGCAAAAGATGGTCGTGCTGATGGCCGGTCTGTGGGGCATTCTGATTTACGTGGCCGTCGACGGCGTGAGCAGCCTGCTGGAGAAGGAAGAAGAGGGCGGCAGCAATGTTGGCGACATGGTCAAGCGCGGCGGTATCGGCGGTTTCCTGTACCTCGAAGTGCTCGATGCTTCGTTCTCCTTCGACGGCGTGATCGGCGCGTTTGCGATCACCAGCGATGTCGTGATCATCATGCTGGGCCTGGCAATCGGCGCGATGTTCGTGCGTTCGATGACGGTGTTTTTGGTGGAGAAGGGCACGCTCGATAACTACGTGTACCTGGAGCACGGCGCGCACTACGCGATCGGCATCCTGGCGCTGATCATGTTGGCGAGCATGAAGTTCCACATCCCTGAAATCTTCACCGGCCTCATTGGTGTGGCGTTCATCGTGGCCAGCCTGTGGTCTTCGCTGCGTCACCGGAAAGAGCAAGCGCTGCTGGCAACGGCCAGCGCGTAAGGACCGCGCGGCAAATGGCGAACACCGGTTTGCCGCGGGATGAAAGCAGGTGTTCACTGTCTTACACAAGTCGTTCTTTATTTTGATTTTCTACTTTTGGAGAAATACATCATGGCTATCAGTCTGCAAAAAGGCGGTAACGTTAATCTGAGCAAGGAAGCTCCCGGCCTGTCGAAATTGATCGTCGGCCTCGGCTGGGACGTGCGCAACACCGACGGCGCCGCCTTCGACCTGGACGGCGCGGTGTTCATGCTGAACAGCAGCGGCAAAGTGCGTTCGGATGCCGACTTCGTTTTCTACAACAACCTGAAGTCGACCGACGGCTCGGTGGTGCACTCGGGCGACAACCGCACCGGCGCCGGCGAGGGCGACGATGAAACCGTCACCATCGACCTGACCAAGGTACCGGCCGATGTCGACAAGGTCGTGCTGGCGGTAACGATTCACGACGCCGAACAGCGCCGCCAGAACTTCGGGCAAGTGGCCAAGGCCTTCATCCGCTGCGTCAACGCGGCCGGCAACGGCGAGATCGCCCGCTACGACCTGTCGGAAGACAGCTCGACCGAAGGCGCGATGATCTTCGGCGAAGTCTACCGCGCCGGCAGCGAGTGGAAATTCCGCGCCGTCGGCCAGGGCTTCAAGGGCGGTCTCGGCCCCCTGGCCAAGAACTACGGCGTCAACATCTAAGTCCGCCATCAAGAGGAAAAAGCCATGCCAGTTTTTACAGTCACCGGTGACGTCGATCCCTTCCTGCACGTGTCGCTGACGCGCGGCGAGACCATCTACTGCGAGTCCAACGCGATGGTGATGATGGAGTCGACGCTGGACCTGAAGGGCAAGATGAAAGGCGGCCTGGGCAGCGCGCTGATGCGCACCTTCGCCAACGGCGAGTCGTTCTTCCAGCAGCATATCGAAGCGAGCCGCGGCGATGGCGACTGCCTGCTTTCGCCCACCTTGCCCGGCGCGATGCAGGTGATCGACGTCGGCCCGCGCCATTACATCCTCAGCGATGGCGCGTTCGTTGCGGCCAGTTCGGGCGTCGACCTGCGCGTGCGTACCCAGAGCGTCGGCAATGCGCTGTTCGCCCAGAGCGGCGGCTTCTTCGTCACCGAGACTGGTGGCAATGGCCAGGTGGTGGTGTCCGGTTTCGGCTCGATGAACGAGCTGGAAGTCGAGCCGGGCAAGGACGCCATCATCGACAACGCCCACGTGGTGGCGTGGGACAGCACCCTGCACTATGAAATCTCGGTTACCACCGGGCAAAGCGGCGGCTTCCTCGGCAACCTGATCAATAGCCAGACTAGTGGCGAAGGCATGGTGCTGCGGTTTTCCGGCAAGGGCAAAGTGTATGTGTGTTCGCGTAACCGCGACACGTTCCGTGCCTGGATCCAGCAGGGTTCGGGCCGTTAAAGGAGAAAAGATCATGGCAGTTAGTTTGCAAAAAGGGCAGAAGATTTCGCTCGACAAGGAAGCCGGCGGCGCGCTCTCGCGCGTGGTCATGGGGCTGGGCTGGGATGCCATCAAAACCAAGGGCATCTTCGGCTTCGGCGCCAAGACCGAAAGCGTGGACCTGGATGCTTCGTGCGTGATGTTTGACGACAGCAACCGGCCGCTCGACATCGTCTGGTTCCGCCAGCTCAAGAGCCGCGACGGCAGCATCGTGCACACGGGCGACAACCGCACCGGCGCGGGCGATGGCGACGACGAGCAGATCGTCGTCGACCTGGCCAATGTGCCGGCCAACGTCAAGTCGCTGGTGTTTACGGTGAACAGCTTCACCGGCCAGAGTTTCGCGCAGGTGCAGAACGCCTATTGCCGCCTGGTCAATGCCGCCAACCAAAAGGAAGTGGCGCGCTACGACCTGTCGGTGCAGGGACCGCACACGGCGCAGATCATGGCCAAGCTGTACCGCCACAACGGCGAATGGAAGATGCATGCGATCGGCGAAAACGGCAGCGGCCGTACTTTTGACGATCTGTTGCCGGGCATCGTGCAGTATCTGTAGATGCAGCATGGAAAACCGAAGTGAACCTTCGGTTTTCCTGTGTGTTGTTGATAATTGTCAGGTGTACACTGGTTCCAACTCAACCGCAAGGACACTGCGATGCCTTTCAAACTTAAAGTTGTTTTGGCCGCCGTCCTGGTGACCACGCTCCTGACATTTGCAGCCC
>CBFGOU010000127.1:0-10131 GCA_965650445.1 uncultured Oxalobacteraceae bacterium
GCCCGGTCACCAGGATGATGCCGCTGGTCGCTTCGAGAATGGTTTTGACGTACTGCGGCAAGCCAATCTTGTCGAGCGCGATCGGGTGCAGCGGCAGGCGCCGCACCGAAATGGTGACCTTGCTGCCGCCCGAGCTGCGGTACACATTGCAGCGCAGCCGGTAGTCGGTCAGCACGAACGGGCGGTCGATGGCCTGTTCGACGATCTTGTCTTCCCAGTCCTCGTCGATGGCCTGGAGCAGCGGGACCATGTCTTCCAGGGTCACAGGATCGTCGCCGGCCTGGCGCCAGCCGCGCGGCGTCTTGATCATCATCGGCATGTCTTGCTCCACATGGATATCCGAGAAACTCTGCCCGGAATTTACCAGGGAAATCAATTCGTCTAACAATTCGCGGGACAGGGAAAAGGCGTTGGACATGATGCGCTCGCGGTGGGGAAATTGGCCGAGTATAGCCTAGCGGCCACTCGAGGAACAGAAATGCCGACAGCGCCGCGCGGCCATCGGCCTGGCGCATTTATTAGTTGTCAATTTGAAATAAATGACAAATAATCGTGCTTCATCCCCCGATCGAGCGCCGATGTTCACTTGTTCACGCCGTATTGCCGGCGCTGCCTGACCTGATCCGCGTCATTTGCACACGAAAATCGTCGGCATGCGCTGCGCGCCTTCGCGTTCGACCGTGACCGTGCATTCGGTCGCTTTCTCTGGGATGCGCCGAGCAAGTTCGACAGGGCCGTAGGCGCAATACACCCAGGTCTCATACCAATGGGGCACGTCGAAGGTCCAGAGCGTGACCGACACCGCGCGCTTGCCGCGCTTGGTGGTGCCGCCCGAAGTTGGCTTGAGATAAGCCTGCTCGTCGGGCGCGCCATGCAGCATTCCCGCCCCGTCAATTCGGCGCCCCGCCGGCGCCGACACGGTCCAGCCGTTGGCCTGCTCGTGCGTCGGCACCATCCCGGCCGGCAGCGACTGGGGACACTCGACGCGAAACGGCGCCGCCAGCGCGGCGTGTGCCGCTACCGGATGGCTGACAAGCCAGGCAATAACGCCCACCGTGGTCAGCGCAAGGCGCCACGGAAAGTCGCGGCCGCTCATTTTGCGATCACGTGGAACGCGAGCGCGTTGTTGCCTGCATTTCGCCACCTCCCGTTCGGGAGCTTGCGCTCGCTGGGCGGCGGGATCCGGATGAAGCGCTTGCCCACGAACAGGCGATTGCTGTCGGTGTTGTACTGGTCCATTATCCACATTCCTCCCTTGGCAACGCTCAGCAGCATGGCCGCGTGATGGCAGGAACCCGGATAGCCCACCGGGCAGGTCTGCGGATAGCGACCATTGTCGAACGTTGCGATCGCGGTCCCGCGCGGGATTACCTTGCCGGCTTGGTATGCCTCCATCACATTGTCCCCCGGCTTCCACGCCTGCGTCGACACTCCCTTGAGTCCCGGCACCATCAGCTTGATCAGGTCGACGCACGTGCCCGACCCGAATAGCGCGTGGTCTTGAAGGGAATCGACGGCCGTATAAATGTAGGGCATATCCGCACCTCTTGTCGCTGTTCACGGGCCTTTATCGTCGGCCAATGCCAGGAGAGAGGCGTTGCGAACTGGCAATTACCCAGTTGACGGGCCACAATTTCAAGTTTTCTCGATGTCGCTCCAATACTCGCTATACCTCCCTGCCACCCATGAAAGCGCACGATGAAAAGATTAATTACCTCCACCTTCCTGATGCTGAGGCGAACCGCACCGACCTGGACGCCTACGCCTTGTGGAAACCGAACGCGCGTTATTCGCTGCGCGTATCGCTGGGCAACCTGCTGCGCTATGGCTTTGAGAGCGAACGTCATTACATCGATACCAACGGCGACCTGGCCGACAGCAGCCACGGCGCCTTGTCGATGCGGCTGGGCGTGAACCTGGAAATCAAGTTCTCAGCTGCCGAAAATCGTAAGCGGCATTTGCTCTTTTATAAGTCGACAGCCGATTCCGGCCTTGGTAGTGTGACGCCGCACTCACTCTCCCGCAAAACCCATGCTCAACAGACGCGACTTCCTCAAAAGCGCCGGCGCGCTTGCCACCACCTCGGTCTTCGGCCAATCCGCTGCGTACGCGGCGACGGTCCAGACCCGGCCCGCGTCCGCACCCGGGCGCACGCTGGTGTCGCTCAACAAGGGCTGGCGTTTCCATGAGGGCGATATTGCATTCCCGGTCATCCGGGGACATGGCTGGAGCTACGCCAATGCCAAGGCCGGCAACGCCGGCGGCCCGGCCGCGCCCGGCTTCGACGATTCCGAATGGCGCAGCGTCAGGCTGCCGCACGACTTCGCCAGCGCCCAGCTGCCCGAGCAGAGCGCCAACGCGGCGCAGGGCTACCGCAAGCGCGGCATCGGCTGGTACCGCACCCTGATCCGGCTCGACGAGGCCGACCACGGCAAGCACATCGAACTGCAGCTCGACGGCATCTCGACCCTGGCCACGGTGTGGTTCAACGGCACCCAGGTGGCGCACGTCTGGAGCGGCTACAACTCGGTCTATATCGATCTGACCCCGTTCGCCACCTACGGCGAAGCGCTCAACTCGCTGGTGATCCGCGCCGATGCCGACACCATGCAGGGCTGGTGGTACGAAGGCGCCGGCATTTACCGCAACACCTGGCTGGTCAAGCGCGAGCAGGTGCACATCGTCACCAACGGCGTGTTCGCCCACCCCGTGTGCGCGGACGGCCAGTGGAGCATTCCGCTCGAAGTGACGCTGTACAACATCCGCAAGAGCGCGCAAAAAGTGCAGGTCGAGAGCGTCCTCGTCGATGCTGCCGGCAAGACCGTGGCCCAGTTCAGCGCCCCGGCCGAAGTCGGCGTGCTGGCGCGCCAGGTCGTCAGCGGCAGCATGCGCGTGGCCGCGCCCAAACTGTGGAGCCTGGAAGAACGCAATCTGTACAGCGTGCGCACCCGCGTGCTGCAGGACGGCAAGCTGCTCGATGAAGTCAGCACCCGCTGCGGTTTCCGCACCCAGCGCTTCGACCCCGAGCACGGCTTTTTCCTCAACGACCAGCACGTCAAGCTGCAAGGCGTGTGCATCCACCAGGACCACGCCGGGGTCGGTGTCGCCGTGCCGTACGGCGTGCTCGACTACCGCATGCGCCGCCTCAAGGAACTCGGCGTCAACGCCATCCGTTGCGCGCACAACGCCCAGGACAAGCGCTTTTACGAGCTGTGCGACGAGCTGGGCTTTCTGGTGATGGACGAGAACCGCGTGTTCAACCCCGCACCGGAACACCTCGACGAGCTGACCTGGCTGGTGCGCTGCCACCGCAACCACCCGTCCATCATCCTGTGGTCGGTGTTCAACGAAGAACCGGTCCAGGGCACCGAGCAGGGCTACGAGATGGTACGCCGCATGGTCGCCGCCGTGCGTGCGCTCGACACGTCGCGTCCCACCACGGCCGCCATGAACGCCGGCCAGTTCGAGCCCGCCAACGCGGCGCAGGCCGTCGACGTCGTCGGCTTCAATTACCAGTACCAGGCCTACGACACTTTCCACCAGGCCTTCCCGACCGTGCCGATGACGTCGTCCGAAGACACCTCGGCCTTCCAGACGCGCGGCGAATACGTGACCGTCCCCGACAAGCACATCTTCGCCGGCTACGACGACGACGCGTCCTCCTGGGGCTCGACGCACCGGATCGGCTGGAAAGCCGTGGCCGAGCGGCCGTTCGTGGCCGGGGCGTTCGTGTGGACCGGCTTCGACTACCACGGCGAACCCACGCCGCACGAATGGCCATCGAATTCGTCGTTCTTCGGCATCATGGACCTGTGCGGCTTCGCGAAGGACGCCTTCTGGCTGCACCAGGCCCAGTGGCGCAAGGAACCGGTGCTGCGGCTGGCGCCGCACTGGAACTGGGCCGGCAAGGAAGGCCAGCCCATCACCGTGATGGCCTTCCACAACATGGATGAAGTCGAAGTGTTCCTGAACGGCCGCTCGCAAGGGCGCCAGAAGGGCGACATCTACGAGATGAACCGCTGGCAGGTGCCGTATGCGCCCGGCAAGCTGGCCGCCGTGGGCTATCGCGGCGGCAAGGTGGCCAAGCGGTTCGAGGTCGAGACCACCGGCGCGCCGGTCGCGCTCAAGCTCACTCCGGACCGCCGGTTCATGCTGGGCGACGGCCTCGACGCCCAGCCCATCCAGGTCGAAGCGCTCGATGCGCAGGGCCGCCACGTGCCGCTGGCGCAGCACCAGATCGTGTTCCGGGCCGAGGGCGCCGACATCATCGGCCTGGGCAACGGCAACCCGAACGACACCAGCAGCGAAAAGGGCAACACGCGCGCCCTGTTCAACGGACTGGCCCAGGTGATCGTGCAGACCCGCGAAGGCAGCGCGGGCATCCTCAAGCTGCGCGCCAGCGCGCCCGGTCTCGAACCAGCGGTGCTCGACGTCGAGGTGCGCACGGCCCGGCCGTGGCCGTACCAGGCCACGTCTGCGCCCGTACAGATCCTCGATGGCTGGCGCTCATCGCCGCCGAGTTCGACGCCGATCGATCCCAACCTGCGCCCCGCCGGCACCGACATGAATTCGTGGGGCTGGATCACGCCCGGCACCAGCGCCAGGCCGGCCGGGCAGACCGGCTATGTGCTGTACGCCGCCGAGGGCTGGGGCTTTGCGCGCGTGCGCAAGCACGGCGGCAGGCTGGATTTTGTCGAGGTGACCGGCCAGTGCCAGGTCTTCATCGATGGCAAGAAAGTCGGCGAAAAGACCACCGACGCCCCCGCGCCGCTGCATGTGGCCTTTCCGGCCGGCCTGGCCAAATTCCGCCTGAGCGTGCTGTGCCCTCTGAAGGCCGGGCAGGCGCACGGCTTGAGCGGCGTGGTGCGCCTCCGCTCGTCCTGAGGGTTGTAGAGGAACAAAAAAAAACGGGACCAGGCCGAAGCATGGTCCCGTCCAACAGGAGCTGTGAAACTTAGAACTTGTACTCGGCCGTCAGCTTGTAGCTGCGGCCCAGGATGTCGGCCAGACTGGTGAGGTAGCCGGTGTACAAGCTGTTGGCAATCATCGGTGGATTGACGTTGCCGATGTTGTTGACCGCGAAGTTCAGGTTCAGGTTCTTGAAGCCGCTGTAGCCGGCCGTGACGTTGAACTGGCTGTAGGCCTTGACCTTGTTGATCGTGGCGCCCGGACGCGGCGTCAGGTCGGTCAGGCTGCTGTTATAGCGCTGCGATACCTGGGCACGCCATGGGCCTTGACGCCAGGCCAGCGAGGCGGTGTGCTTCCAGCGTGGGTTGATCTGCGGCATACCGGCCAGGCCGGCGTTCGGGCCGGCTCCACCGAAGCGACCGTCATTGGTCACGATGCCGACGTTCTGCAGCCACTCGCCACCACGCTCCGAGGTGAACTCGTACTTGTCGTAGTAGGTGCCGTCCAGCTTGGCGTCGAAGGTGCCGATGGCGGTGACCGGGAAGCGGTAGTTGGTCGACAGGTCCAGGCCACGGATGCGCGATTCGCCGCGGTTGGCCTGGCTGGCGATGATGTGGTCGATCGTGCCGTCGGCGTTGCGGATGATCTGGTCGGTGTACTTGACCGGCTGCTGCTGGATTTCGGCCAGCGCCACGGCGCCGAGCTGGTCACGCAGATGCAGACCCCACCAGTCGAGCGAGATCGACAGGTTCTTGATCGGCTCGAACGCCATGCCAATCGAGAAGCCGCGCGACTTTTCCGGCTTCAGGAAGGTGTTGTTGGGCGACTTGGTCCAGTAGTTGGTGACCACGTTGCAAACCTGGTCGACGGTATAGCCCGCCACCGGGGTGCCGGTGTTGGCAATGGTCGGGGTCTTGCTCGGGCACAGGACAGGATCGTCCATGGCCTGGGTGCGCACTTCCGGCGTCGGGTTCTGGATGTCCATGATCGACGGGGCGCGGAAGCCGGTCGACAGCGAGCTGCGCACCACCAGATTGCTCAGTGGCTGCCAGCGCGCCGACAGCTTCGGATTGACGGTCGTGGTCTTCAGGTCGGCGTAGTGGTCGGCACGCACCGCACCGTTGAGCGTGACGGTCTTGGTGACCGGCGCTTCGAGCTCCATCAGCAGCGAGGAAATGTCGCGGTGCAGCTTCTTGTCCACGCCGGTCGGGGTTTCGCCGACCAGGTCGCTCTTGACCACGTTGCCGGAGGCGTCGATGGCGTAGCTGCCGTCGGCGTTCTTGCCCACCAGGTCGAGCGGGGCGCCGAACACCCGCGCCGCATCGCGCCGCAGTTCACCCGAGATCGCCAGGGTCATGGCGCCGCCCGGCAATTCCCACAGCTGGCGCGACACGGTCGCGTCGACGCTCTGGTTGTAGGCCTTGTTCAGACGGTAGGTGTAGTCCTTCATGTCGATGCTGTTGAGGTAATCCACCCCGGCCTGGTCCTGCAGACCGAAGGGGTTGAGAGTGCCATTGTCGAAGCCTGCCTGGACTTTCGAGTACAGCACGTAGCCGGAGCCGGCGCGGGTGTCGCGCTTGGAGACGCCGTAGTTCAGGCCGGCACGGTAGTCCCAGCCGAACACTTCGCCTTCGGCGGTGAGCACGATGCGGTCGTTGGTCTGCTCGTCGTTACGATAGGCAGGCCCCAGTTCGGCCGGACCCCAGACGAAGTACAGGGTGCGGTTGTTCAGGTTCAGGTTGCTGACGGTGCCGGGGGTCTTGGCCGGGTCGATGTACATCAACGGGGTGTTGCTGCCGGTGTTGCTGCCCACTACCTGGACGCCCGGGGTGATGCCTTTGCCCGGGTAGAAGCGGCTGGTGGAGGCCAGCGAGTAGGTGGTGAATGGCGCGGTCGACCCCGGTACTTGCAGGCCGCGGTATTTCTGCACGTTGAAGGAGGAGTGCAGGATGTCCAGGTCGATCCTGTGGCCGCCTACGTTCCAGCTGGCGCGGCCGGCGACATTGGTCAGTTCGCTGCCGTCGGTGACGGCGCTGTAGTACAGCGGATCGCGGTAGCAGCCCGGTGCGTACGTGGCCGGGGTGGCCACCGAGCCGGCGCCGAGGGTCGGCACGGCGTATGGCGCCAGGCAGCCGGTGGCGTAAGCCGGGTTGTAGTTGGAGTTGGCCGAGCGGGTGAAGCCGAAGTTGGCGATCGGGCTGGGGTTCTTGTTGGTCGGCAGCAGACCCAGACCGAGGTCGCGCAGCCGGTTTTCGTCGAACAGTTCAGGGCGCGAGGCCTGGAACAGCGCGGTTTTCTTTTGATGATCGACGGCGATGTAGGCGTTCCAGCCATCCTTGTTCAGGTCGCCCCAGCCGGCGATGGCACCGATCGATTTGGTTTCGCCGCCGCCGGAAACTTCCGGACGGTTGTATTCGAGCTTGACCGCGGCGCCCTTGTAGCCGCGCTTGGTCCAGAAGTTCTGCACGCCGCCGATGGCGTCCGCGCCGTAAATCGAGGACGCGCCGTCGCGCAGGGTTTCGGCCCGGTCCAGCGCCATGCGCGGGATCACGTTGACCGAGACGTACTGGTCTTGCAGCGGTTCATTGGCCAGGCGGCGGCCGTTGAGCAGGGTCAGGGTGCGCATCGGACCCAGGCCGCGCAGGTTGGCGATCGGACCGGCGGCGCCGCTGTTGGTGCCCAGTGCTAGCGATTGCGGCATCTCCAGGAGCAGATCCTTGAGCTCGGTGTGGCCGCGCGCTTCCAGCTCGGTGGCCTTGATGGTGCTAACCGGCATGGCGCCTTCGTCGGCCACGCGGCGGATCAGCGATCCGGTCACGATCACCGCCTGCATCGGCGGTTCGGCGCTCTCGGCGGCGGTTTGGGCGGCAACATCCGCGCTCATTTGCAGCAGGGCGACCGACACGGCGGACGCAACTGCGAGCTGGCGGAATGGGAGGGAGTGGATTGTCATGTACGGCATCTCCTGGTCTGGTTGATCGGTCGCCGAAATTGGCACGATCAATTCTTTAGTGGTAATACCGAAATACTAAATTGGCCAGACCAGTTGCACAACCCATTGTTGTGGTCTTTGTGTAAAAAAGATCACAAACGGCATTACTTAACGCAAAAAAACATCACGTATGCACATAATATTGTCCAGTTGGCAATAAAACAAGCTTAAAAGCTGATAATGAAGCGCGCGCCGTCGCCCAGCGAGCGGGCGTAGCGCACAGTGCCGCCGTTGCGGTGGACCAGCTGGCGCACCATGGCCAGGCCGATCCCGCTGCTCAGGCGGGCGCCGACCGTCAGTTGGGGCGCGGCCAGGGCGGCGGTGGCGTCGGCGGCGTTGGCCAGCAGGTTGACCAGGGCTTGTTCGAGCTGGCCCGGGTCGGCGTGCAGTTTGAGTGTTTCCGGTTCGACCGTCATGACGGCGCTGCCGCCGCGCCGGCGCCATTGCTCGCCGCTGAGGGGCGCCAGGCGCGCGAACAGCGCATGAAGGACAATCTGCTCGGGCTGCGGCTCGGGCACGCAGGCAAGGCTGCGGTAGCCGGCCACGAAGGCGGTCAGGCTGCCGGCGCGCCGGCCGATGGCGTCGAGCGCCGTGTCCAGATCGGTGGCGACATCGGGCGCCAGCGCACCCGAGACTCCTTTCAACATATCGCGCGCGGTGTGCGACAGCGAGGCCACCGGCGTGAGCGAATTCATGATTTCATGGGTCAGCACGTGCACCAGCTTTTGCCAGGTCTGCATGGCCTCGGCTTCGAGTTCGCTTTCCACCGGCATCAGGGCGACCAGGCGCTCGGGCCGGCCGTCGACGGTCAGGTCGACCACGCTGCACAGGGCGCGCTCGCGGCCGCGTTCGGTGTCGTAGTCGATCAGGCCGCGCCGGCCACCGGCCAATGCGGCGAGCTTGCCGCGCACCTGGGCGGCGTCGCTGGCACTGCCGGGCGCCAGCAGGCGGCGCGCGCTGGCGTTGAGCGCTTCCATGCCGCCGCCCGCGCTCAGCCTGAGCAGCGCGGCTGGGGCGCATTCGAGCTGGCTTTCCAGGTGCAGCACGCGCTCCTGCAGCAGCGCGTGGCCGTGCGGCTGCCCGGCCGGGCGTTCCAGCGGCGCGGTGCGCCCATCCTGATCGTCGATTTGCCGGTGCCGCTGGGCCACGACGCGCGCGCCAAGGCGCTGATGGCGGCGCTCAAGGCTCAGCCAGCCGTTGCCGGAGTGACCGTCAGCGAGGATGCCATCGGGCGCCATGTCTCCGTCTGGGGCCGCGAAATCGCCCGGCCCGGCATCGCGAGCGTGCGCGCCGACATGAAATGGGTGGGCGCCAGTTTCTTCGAGCAATACCGAATTCAGCCGGTGGCGGGGCGTTTGTTCGCGGAGGGCCTGGACAAGGAAGACGACCCCATTCCGGTGGTCATCAATGAACTGGCGGCGCGCAAGCTGAACTTTTCCAGCCCGGCCAAAGCGCTCGGGCAATCGATCCGGGTGACCAATATGAACGGTAGCGTGACGGAAAAGCGCATTGTCGGCATCGCGCCCGAGATCCGCTTCAATTCACTGCACGAGGCGTCGGGTGCGACGGCCTACGAGCTGGCCACCGGCGCGACGCTGTCGGTGCGCGCGAGCGGCTCGGTGGCCGAGGTCGAGCGCCTGCTGGCTTCGATGTGGGGCAAGTATTATCAGGATGCCGTGCTGAAAACCCGGCGCGCCGCCGATATCTTGGCCGACAACTACGCCGAGGAAGCGCGCATGGCCCGCTTGCTGGCGATCGCCACCGGCATCGCGCTGGCGATTGCCGCGTTCGGCACTTATGTGCTGTCGGCACACACGGTGCAGCGGCGCGCCCGGGAAATTGTGCTGCGCAAGCTGCGCCATCGCCTGACGAGCCGGCGGCGGGCGCGGACTATACCCCGTTGGCGCTGCTGTTCGAAAGCGTCGGACAGGCCGACGTCTGCAAGTCCGACAGCGGACCGATCGTGTGCGCCCGGGTCGCCGCCGCCGTCCCGCCGGGAGTCATTGTCGACGCCCTGCTTTTGCCGAACGGCTACACGGCATTCACCTACGCCCGCGCGCCAGGCGTCACCGGCGCGCCGGACCCGCAGGGGCAGGCGGCGCTGCGGTTTCAGGCGGCCGTCGATGCCGCAGCGACGGCCGTACGCGGATTCCTGAGCGCACGGCGCGGCTCCATCGCGCATGTCGACGATTACTACGAATATGATCCGGTGCTCGAGGACCCCGTTCCCG
>CBFGOU010000128.1:0-10127 GCA_965650445.1 uncultured Oxalobacteraceae bacterium
CCATTTTGAAAACAGGCCAGCGTCAGGGCACAAAAATCATCGTCGGCACGGTCGCGGTCAACCTGCGCGATTGCGCACCCTTCGGCACCTGCGCCACTGCAACGCCGGTAGCGGCCGGCGCCAGCTGCACCCTGAGCCTGACCGCGCTGGCCAGCACGGCCGGCAATTTCGCCGCCAGTGTCGACCTGGTCAGCAACGGCGGCAATGCCTCGATCGGCCTGTCGGGCAGCGGCGCAAGCGCCACCCCGGCCCTGTCGGCCACCCCGGCCGCGCTGTCGTTCGGCCAGCAGACCATCGGCGCGGCCGCCGCCACCCAGCAGGTGAGCATCGCCAATACCGGTAACGTGGCGCTGAACTTCAGCGCCATCGGCATCAGCGGCGCCGGCCTGTCCGTGGGCGCGGGCGACACCTGCCGCCCTTCCCTGGCCGTTGGCGCCAGCTGCACCGTTCCAGTGCTGTTCGCTCCCGCCGCCGAAGGCGCGGTCAGCGGCACCTTGACCGTGTCGTCCAACGCCGCGCCCCTGACGGTCACCGTCAGCGGCACCGGCACCAAGGCCGCGGTGGCGGCGCCCACGCTGTCCGACAGCAGCGCCGTGGCATTCGCCGATACCGCCCTGGGCAAGAAGAGCGCTACCCACACCACCACGCTGAACAACCCGTCGGCAGTGGCCTTCAAGATCTCCACCCTGACCCTGGGCGGCGCCAATGCGGGCGACTTCACCCTGGGCGGCACCTGCGCAGCCAATGCCACCATCGCACCGGCCGGCAGCTGCACCCTCGACAGCGTGTTCGCGCCCACCGTGGCCGGCGCGCGCAGCGGGCAAGTGATGGTGGTGACCGACGGCGGCGTCCAGCTGACCCTGGGCCTGTCCGGCAACGGCGTGACCGTGGCCGCACCGCCGGCACTGACCGTCGCGGCGCAGTCGGTCGACTTCGGCAGCGCGGACACCAAGCGCATCACGCTCAGTAATACCGGCACCGCCGCCGTGACCCTGTCCAGCGCCACCTTCAGCGGCCCGTTCGCGCGCGCCGCCGATAGCAGCGGCTGCGCAGCCATGCCGCTGACCTTGCAGCCAGGCGCTTCCTGCGATCTGGTGGTGGCCTACACCGCCGGCAGCGGCGCCGCCAGCGGCAGCGTCGTCATCGCCAGCGACGGTGCCGCCAGCACCACCATCGCCCTGGCGGGCCAGGCCGCGGCGGTATCCGCGCCGGCCGCCCAAAACACCGGCGGCGGCGGCTGTTCCGCGATTGCAGGCGGCAACGATCCGATGCTGGCCCTGCTGGTGCTGCTGTCGCTGGGCGTGCTGGGCTGGCGCCGCGTCACCGCCAAGGAGCAGGCATGAGCCGCCGCGCGCGCATCGGCGCGCTGCTGGTGGCCTGCGCCGGGCTGGCCCCGCTCGGCCACGCCGCCGCGGTCGATGCCAGCCGGGTGGCCCCGGCCTTCGATCTGGCTGGACAAAGCGGCCAGGTCTCGCTGCGCCAGTTCCAGGGCAAGGTCGTGTACCTGGATTTCTGGGCTTCGTGGTGCGGGCCTTGCCGCCAGTCCTTCCCGTGGATGAACGAGATGCAGGCCAAGTACGCTGCGCAGGGATTGCGCATCGTCGGCGTCAACGTCGATGCGCGCTCGGACGACGCGCGCAGCTTCCTGCAAGCCAATCCGGCGCGCTTTACCGTGGCCTTCGATCCGGCCGGAGCCACCCCGCGCAGCTACGGCATCAAGGGCATGCCCTCCAGTGTGCTGATCGACGCCAGCGGCAAGGTGATCTTCGCCCACACCGGCTTTCGCGAGGCCGACCGCGCCGACCTGGAAAGCCACATCAAGGCGGCACTGGGAGTGACGCCATGAAGGCCCTGATCAAAGCCGGGGCCCTGTGCGCCCTGCTGTCGGGCTGCGCCTTCGGGCCGCCCGTGCAGCCGTGGGAAAAAGGCGTGCTGGCGCGCCCGGAAATGCGCGCCGACGGCCCCGCGCTGGAGACGCGCTACGACGAGCATATTTATAGCAGCCGCGAAGCCGCCTCCGGTGGCAGCGGCGTCGGTGGCGGCGGCTGCGGCTGCAACTAACAAGGAATAACGCAGATGAGTAATCAATCCGAACGTTCCATGGCATCGCTCGGCCAGGCCATTCTGGCCGCGGCCGTGCTTCTGCCGGGGGTGGTGGCGCATGCCGAGAACGCCCCCGAGCGCACCACCCTGGCGGTGCGCTACCTCAATTACGAAGAAAGCCAGCCGGGCCTGGACCGCATCAAGGTGCACTCGCCTTCGCTGTCGCTGGAAACACCCATCGGCGCGGCCTGGTCGCTGGGCGCATCCCTGACCGCCGATGCGGTGTCCGGCGCCTCGCCGCGCTATCACACGGCCGTCTCGGGCGCCTCGCGCATGCAGGACGACCGCAGCGCCGGCGACGTGGCGCTGACGCGCTATTTTCCCAACGCCAGCCTGACCGTGGGCGCGGCCTACTCGACCGAGCACGATTACGTCTCGCGCGCGCTGTCGGTGCTGGGTACGCTCACCAGCGAGGACCACAATACCACCTGGTCGTTCGGCGTGGGCGGCTCCGACGACGCGATCGATCCGGTCAACTTCATCGTACGCGATGCGGCGCGCCAGAGCATCAACCTGATCGCCGGCGTCACCCGGGTCCTGAGCCCGAACGATTTGGCCCAGCTCACCATCGGCTACACGCACGGGCACGGCTACTTCAACGATCCGTACAAGACGCTCGATGCGCGGCCGGACCAGCGCGACCAGCGCACCGTCATGCTGCGCTGGAACCACCACCACGTGGCCAGCGACGGCACCAGCCGCCTGAGCTACCGCATCTACGACGACAGCTTCGGCATCCGCGCCCATACCCTGGGCGGCGAGTACGTGCAGCCGTTCGGCCAGGGATGGACGCTGACCCCGTCGCTGCGCCTGTACTCGCAGCGGGCGGCCAGTTTCTACGTCGATACGCCGGGCGGCGATGGCTTTCCCGCCATCCTGGCCAGCGGCGCGCTGCCCTACGGTTCGGCCGACCAGCGCCTGTCGGCCTTCGGCGCGGTCACGGTCGGCATCAAGCTGGCACGCCAGCTGGGGCCGGACTGGCTGGCCGACGTCAAGCTGGAAAGCTACCGCCAGCGCTCGGAGTGGCGCGTATTCGGCCATGACAGCGAAACCCTGGCGCCGCTGCGCGCCGTCAGCTTGCAGGTCGGCTTAAGCCGCTCGTGGTAATGCAAACCCGCAGTTTTCCCTTCGACGCAATGGGCAGCGAGTGCCTGGTGCACCTGGCCACGGACGGCGATGCCGCGTCCCTGGCCGTGCTGGCCATTGCCGAAGTGCGGCGCATCGAGCACAAGTATTCGCGCTACCGCGCCGACAGCATCGTCAGCCAGATCAACGCACTGGCCGGCCGCGGCGCCTGCCAGTGCGACGACGAGACCATGGCGCTGCTGGGTTATGCCGACGCGCTGTATTACGCCAGCGGCGGCCGCTTCGACATCACCTCCGGTGTGTTGCGGCGGGCCTGGGATTTCCGGCGTGCGCAACTGCCCGCGCCACGGGCGATCGACGCGCTGCTGCCGCTGGTGGGCTGGTCCACGGTCGACTGGCGCAGCGGTTCGGTGCGCCTGCCCATGGCCGGGATGGAGCTCGACTTCGGCGGTTTCGGCAAGGAGTACGCCGCCGACCGCGCCGCCACGATCCTGGCCGCGGCCGGCGTGCGCCACGGTTATGTGAATCTGGGCGGCGACCTGCGCCTGATCGGCCCGCAGCCGGACGGCACGCCGTGGCACTGCGCGATCCAGCACCCGCGCCAGGCCAAGCAGCTGGCCGCGTCGATCCCGCTGGGCAGCGGCGCGCTGGCCACCAGCGGCGACTACGAACGCTTCATCGAAGTGGACGGGCAGCGCTATTGCCACATTCTCGATCCGCGCACCGGCATGCCGGTGCGGCACTGGCAATCGGTCAGCGTGGCCGGCCCGCTGGCCATCGCCGCCGGCAGTTGCGCCACCGTCGCCATGCTGATGCAGGAAGACGCGCTGGAGTTTCTCGACAAGGGCGGCATGGCTTACCTGGCCATCGACCGCCACGGCCAGAGCTTCCGCAAGGATCTCTGACAACTCATTACAAGGACACTTTCATGACCATTCAACGACTGCGCACCTGGCTGCTGGCGGCACTCGCCATGCTGGCCCTGCTCCCCGGCCTGTCGCGCGCCGAGGATTTCCTCGAACCCGAACAAGCCTTCCAGCTCAAGGCCGAACTGGCCGACAAGACGGTACTGCTGCGCTGGACCATCGCGCCGGGCTATCACCTGTACCGCGACCAGCTGCGCTTCACGGCCGATACCGCCAGCGCGCCATTCAGCGCACCCGTCCTGCCCGACGGCAAACGCAAGTTCGACCCCAACTTTAACAAGGAACTCGAAAGCTACGAGCACACGCTGGTGCTCAAGCTGCCTTTGCACGACGGCGCGGCGCCGTTCGCGCTGACGGTCGGCTTCCAGGGTTGTGCCGACGCCGGCCTGTGCTACGCGCCGATGCAGCAGACCTTGCGAATCGATCCGGCCAAGCCCGGCCTGTTGACCCAGCAGGAAGCCTCTGCGGCGCCTGCGGCAGCGCCTGCGGTAACGCCAGCGGCAACGCCCGCAGCGGCGCCCGCACCGGCGGTGCAGGACGACAGCTCGCTGGCCCAGCGCACGCTGGAAAGCGGCAGCATCGTCAAGATCGGCGCAGCCTTCCTGGTATTCGGCCTGCTGCTCTCGTTCACGCCTTGCGTGCTGCCGATGGTGCCCATCCTGTCGTCGATCATCGTCGGCGAAGGCAACGTCACGCGCTCGCGCGGCCTGCTGCTGGCCCTCGCATACAGCCTGGGCATGGCACTGGTGTACACCTCGCTGGGCGTGGGCGCCGGGCTGGCCGGCGAAGGCCTGGCCGGGGCGCTGCAAAAGCCCTGGGTGCTGCTGTGCTTCGGCGGCCTGATGGTGGTGCTGGCGCTGTCGATGTTCGACGTCTACCAGCTGCAGCTGCCCAGCGCAATCCAGTCGCGCCTGAGCGCCAACGGCGCCCAGGGCGGCCGCGCGGCCGGCGTGTTCGTCATGGGCGCCCTGTCGGCGCTGATCGTTGGCCCGTGCGTGGCCGGCCCGCTCGCCGGCGCGCTGCTGTACATCAGCCAGACCGGCAATGCCGCCACCGGCGGCTGGGCGCTGTTTTCGATGGCGGCCGGGATGAGCGTGCCGCTGCTGCTGACCGGCTTGTCGGCGGGCAGCCTGCTGCCGCGCGCCGGCGCCTGGATGAACGGCGTCAAGAAGGTGTTCGGCCTGCTGCTGATCGCGGTGGCGGTGTGGATGGTCACGCCGGTGTTCCCGGTGGCGGTGATGATGGTGCTGTGGGGCAGCCTGGCGATCGCCTGCGCGCTGTTCCTGCATGTGGGCCAGCCGCTGCCGCCGCACAGCGCGCCGGGCGCCTATGCGCGCAAGGCGCTGGGCGTGGTGATGCTGGTGGGCGGCCTGTTCCAACTGGCCGGTGCCGCCAGCGGCGGCCAGGCCGTCATGCAGCCGCTGGCGCACCTGCGCACGGCGGTGGGCGCCAGCGCGCTGGCCGCCGCGTCCGAGGGCCCGCGCTTTACCCGCGTGCGCGACGTGGCCGAACTGGAACGCGCGCTGGCCGAGCCGGGCGCGCCGGCGATGCTGGACTTCTATGCCGACTGGTGCGTGGCCTGCAAGGAGATGGAGCACATGACTTTCAGCGATCCCAAGGTGGCCGCCACCATGAAGGACATGCGCCTGCTGCAGGTGGATGTGACGGCCAACAGCCCCGAACAACGGGCGCTGCTGAAAAAGTTCAACCTGTTCGGGCCGCCCGGCATCGTGCTGTTCGGCGCCAGCGGCAAGGAAATTCCCCAGGGACGGGTGATCGGCTTCGTGCCGCCGGAGACTTTCCTTCAGCATCTGGCGCGGGCGCGCGAAGGCGTCTGATCAGCAGCAAGACAGTATCTCCACATGAAAAAAGCCCGGCAGTTTTCGCTGCCGGGCTTTTTTTCTGCCTTGACATGGCGCCTGTAAACAATATACATTCAACATTGATTGGTCAGGCCAATTTTCAAGTTGGCCTGATCAATCCATGCCTCAACTAATGTTGCCTCCGCTTCAAAGCGCTTCGGATCCCCCTATTAAACGATCGGCCCTGGCGTTGCGCCAGCCCGGCATGAGGAGACACAATGCACCCATCACAAAAGGTATCGCAATTCGCGCTGGCACTAAGCCTGCTGCTGTCGGCGTCGGCGGCCCAGGCCATCACCAAGGTTTATGTCGGCGGGACCGGCAGCGGGCATTACGCGACGGTCCAGGCTGCAGTCAATGCCCTGCCATCGAACGGCGGCGAAGTCGCCGTCGCCCCGGGCACCTACAAGGAGCAAGTGACGATCACCAAGCCTAACGTGCGGCTGATCGGACAGGGCAGCAGCGCGAGCGCCACCATCATCACCCAGAATTATTGGGCGCAGAAATCGAACGGCAGCGGCGGCATCGTCGGCAACAAGGGGTCGGCCACGGTGATTGTCACCGGCGCGGGATTCTTCTCGAACAATATCACCTTGCGTAACACCTACACGCAGGAGGGCAACACCCAGACCCAGGCGCTGGCGCTGTACCTGGCGGCGGACAGGGCGGTGCTGCGCAACGTTCAACTGATCGGGCGCCAGGATACGCTCTACGCCGGCAGCGTTGGCTGCACCAGCAGCACCTGCGTGCCCGCGCGCGCGTATTTTTATGGCGTCACGATCGAGGGCAATGTCGACTTCATCTTCGGCGATGGGGCGGCGGTATTCGATAACTGCGTTGCCCGCGTCGTCCCGAACGGCAGCCTGAGCGGCACCACCGCGGTGATGGCGCAGAACAAGCGTTTTAACAACTACAAGAGCGGTTACGTGTTCTACAACAGCAAGATCATCACCTCGACCACGGGCATGAGCAATGTCTACCTTGGCCGGCCATGGGGTGCCCTCGCGACCACAATCTTCATCAACACCAATATGCAGGCGCCTGTCATGGCGGCCGGCATGCGTGAATTCAACCCAGGCAGCACCAACAATCTGCCGACCGCCTATTTTGCCGAATACGGTTCGACCGGCCCGGGCGCCGCCGGCTACACCGCCAAGGCGCGCGAGCCTTACACGGTGTATCTGAGTTCCTCGCAAACCAGCCAGTACCAGCCGAACACTTACCTGGCCGGCTCCGATGGCTGGGTGCCGACCGGCGTCAAATAAGGTCCCGGCATGGGTGCCCAGGGTCGCTACCAACTGCTGGCGCTGGCGCTGGGCGCTCTGGCGCTGGCCAGCCTGGTGCGCGCGCCGGGCGAAACCGAGTCAGCCGCCGCGCCGGTCCTGCCGGTGAAGGCAAGCGCCGCTGCGGCCAGTCGCGTGGCGCGCGCCGCGCCCGTGGCGAGCGGCCAGGCAGCGCTGGTGATCGATCCGGCCCTGCTCGATGTGTTCCACTTCTATCTGCTCGAGCAGGCCGGCCCGGTCCGCGCCGACGCCCTGCGCCAGCACCTGCGGCAAACGCTCGCCCCCGGCGCCTACCAGGACGCAGTGGTGCTGGTTGACCGCTACCTGGCCTATATGACGGCGCACGATGCCTTGCTGTCGGCCCATCAGCTCTCGCCCAACGACATGCGCCGCTTCGCGGTCTGGCTGGAGCAGCGCGACCGCCTGCGTCAGCGCATACTCGGGGCGGCAGTGACGCAGGCCTGGTATCGCCAGGAAGACGCGCAGCTGCGGCGCATTGTCGATGAAGCGCTGCCGCCGGACGAACTGTTGACCCGGATCGCGCTCGACAAGGCCATGACCAGCTTCGCCGGCCTCGCCCGCGACGCTCCGGCGTGGCGACTCCGTTTCGACCGCTACCTGGAGGCGAAAGGCCGCATCCTGCACGATCCCGGCCTCGACGAGTCGGAGCGAAGCATTCAGGTACGTGAACTGCTGTTGCGCGCCTTTCCGTCGGAAGCCGAAAGGTTCCGGGCGCGCTCGCTCGAGACCGACTAGCAGGCGTAAAAAAACCCGGCAGTTTGCGCTGCCGGGTCTTTTATCGTCTGCCGCAAGCTTACTTGGCGACCGGTTCGACCTTCACGTCGGCGCCGTTCTTGACCAGCACTTTGGCCTTGGCCTTCTGCTTGAGCGCTTCGACATAGGAGAACATCTCTTCCTGGCCGATGGCGCCGGCGATCTGCTGCTGTTCCTGCTCGCGGCGCGCCAGGTCCGGCTTGGCGGCCTGGGCCACCTTGCCGATGCGGTAGATGCCATAGCCGGTGCCCGGCAGGTCCACGCCAACGTAGGCAGGCAGCTTGCTGACGTCGGCTTTGAGCACGGCGATGGCGGCGCTCTGGTTGAACGGCGGCTCCTTGGTGCGCGATACCACCTTGGCTTCGCCGAAACCGGCCGCGTCGCCCGAGGCCTTCACTTCGGCCAGCTTTTTCTCGCCGGCGGCGCGCGCCAGCTTGGCCGCTTCTTCCTGGGTCACGCGCTGACGGATCATTGCATCGACTTCGGCCAGCGGACGCTTGGCGGCGGGCTTGTACTCGACCACGCGGCCGGCGACCAGGGTGCTTGGCGCCACTTCGACCGCTTCGGTATTGCGCTTGTTCTTGAGCGCGTCGTCGGCGAACAAGGCCTTGAGGAACTTGGCGTTGTTGGCAGGCGATTGCGCCAGCGCCGGCGAAGGGGTGCGCGACAGGCCTGCGACGCTCTCGACTTTCAGTCCCAGCTTGTCGGCGACCGGCTTGAGGCTGTCCGACTGCTCGTACACGGTGTTGGTGAAGACTTCGGCCATCTCGGAGTACTTCTTCGATGCCTTGCCCTTCTTCAGTTCAGCTGCGATCTGCGGCTTGGCTTCGTCCAGGGTCTTGATCTTGGCCGGGGTGATCATCGGCACGGTGATGATGTGGTAGCCGAACTCGGATTCCACCACGTTGCTGATCTCGCCCTGCTTGAGCGCGTAGATCGCGTCTTCGACCGGCTTGACGAAGGCGCCCTTCTCGACCACGCCGAGATCGCCCCCGGCTTCAGCCGAGCCAGGATCCTGCGACTTGGCCTTGGCCACCGCGGCAAACGAGGCCGGGGCCTTGCGCAGGTCGGCCAGAATGGCTTCGGCCTTGGCCTTGGCGGCGGCCTTGTCGGCAGCGCTGGCGTCCTTTTTCACGCTGATCAGGATGTGGCTGGCGGTGCGCTGTTCCGGCTGGCCGAACTTGTCCTTGTTGGCGTTGTAGAAGGCCTCGATTTCGGCGTCGCTGACATTGACCTGGCTCTCCACCGCGGCGGCATTGAGGACCACGTATTCGGCCTTGACCTGCTCCGGGATCTGGAACAGCGCGGCGTTCTTGTCGTAGAAGGCCTTGACCATCTCGTCGGTCACCTTGACCTGCGCGGTGAAATTCGCGGCCGGGAACAGCAGTTCCTGGGCTTCGCGTTCCTGGTCGTTGATCTCGGAGAGGCGGGTGGCGATGGTGCGCGGTGCGAACGCGCTCGTGGCGATGGCGCTATTGAGCTGCTGCAGCGTCAGGTCGCGGCGCAGACGCGCTTCGTACATGGCCGGGCTCATGCCCTGGGCCGCGAGGGCGGCCACATAACGCTCCTTGTCGAAACTGCCGTCTTCCTTGCGGAACTGGTCGTATTGCATGATCGACGCTTGCAGCGCGCCGTCGCCCACGGTCATGTGATTGCGCGCGACTTCGGCGGCCAGCGAACGCTCGGCCACCAGGTTTTCCAGGATGCCCTGCTTGACCTGCGGGTTCTCGAACAGCTTGGGGTCGAACTGCGCGCCCATCATGCCGCGATAGCGTTCCATTTGCTGACGCTGCGCGTCTTCCCATTCCTGCTGGGTGATCTTCTGGCCATCCACGGTGGCCACGTCGAGGCCGGTGTTGGACTTGTCATAGCTGCTGACACCCACCAGGACGAAGGATGGCACGATCAACAGAGCCAACA
This sequence comes from uncultured Oxalobacteraceae bacterium, assembly GCA_965650445.1. Classification (GTDB taxonomy): domain Bacteria; phylum Pseudomonadota; class Gammaproteobacteria; order Burkholderiales; family Burkholderiaceae_D; genus Telluria_A. The sequence continues at coordinate 9,955 of CBFGOU010000128.1, forward strand.
GAATCTGCATCCAGCGCTGATGACTACGAATAAATTCAAACATTGTTCGCCAATTCGAAGGTAGTTAAGACAGATGAAAAAAAAGGCGAACTCACGTTCGCCTTTTCTTCGTTTAATTCTGGCGGAGCGGACGGGACTCGAACCCGCGACCCCCGACGTGACAGGCCGGTATT
>CBFGOU010000129.1:0-10125 GCA_965650445.1 uncultured Oxalobacteraceae bacterium
TCGTAGCGGTAAAAATCGTCCGCATGCATCATGTCGGCAATACGGTCGAACGCAGCGTTATCGCGCAGCAATCCGCCGATAACAGATTGCTCTGCTTCGATGGAGTGCGGGGGAATACGGAGGGAATCGACTTGCGGATCGGATGGCGCGTTCATGGCGCGAATTATACCTGCTTCATGTCAACAGGCTGTAATAATTGGGGAGAATTGGACGTAAAAAAAGCCGGGCGGACCCGGCTCTTTTGTGCTGCGAAACAGGCCTGGCGGCCTGATGCGGCGAGATGACTTAGGCTGCTTCGCCAACCACGGCGATGGTGATGTCCACCACCACGTCGGTGTGCAGGGCAACAGCAACGCTGTGCTCGCCGGTGACCTTCAGAGGGCCGGTAGGCATGCGCACTTGTGCTTTTTCAACAGCGAAACCTTGCTTGCTCAGGGCTTCAGCAACGTCGAAGTTGGTCACGGAACCGAACAGACGGCCATCCACGCCAGCTTTCTGGGCGATGGTGATGGTCATGCCGCTCAGCTTCTCGCCTTGTGCCTGGGAAGCGGCCAGCTTTTCAGCAGCAGCTTTTTCCAGTTCGGCGCGCTTGACTTCGAACTCGGCCACGGCCGACTGGGTAGCGCGGCGGGCTTTCTTTTGCGGAATCAGGAAGTTACGTGCGTAACCGTCCTTGACCTTGACCACATCGCCCAGGTTGCCGACGTTAACAACTTTTTCCAACAGAATGATTTGCATAGTTTTTCTCCAGGTGTCCGCGCAGGCGATTAAGCGTGGTGCAGATCGGTGTAAGGCAGCAGCGCGAGGTAGCGGGCGCGCTTGATGGCGGTGTCAACCTGGCGCTGGTAGTGCGCCTTGGTGCCGGTCAGGCGTGCTGGCATGATCTTGCCGTTTTCCTGGACGAAGTCTTTCAGGGTGTCGACGTCTTTGTAGTCGACTTGCTCGACGTTTGCTGCGGTGAAGCGGCAGAATTTCTTACGCTTGAACAGTGGGTTCTGTTGTTTGCGCTTTTCTTTCAGCTTGAGCTTGTTCTTGTCGAATTTTTTACCGAATGCCATGTGAGGCTCCTGTATCTAAAAATGTGCCCGCTTTACGCGGCGGCACTGAAATCAATGATGTGAAACACCAGGCTTTTACTGTTGCGGCTTTTCTTTGCCAGAAATCCCGTGAACTGGTGCGCGGCACCCAATTCGGCCCGACTGAAGCGGCCTGAAATCTCGCCCGCGGCGAGCGCGGTGATTTCAAACTCGACCAGCCTGGCTACCCCCGCTTCCATCTGCTGCGAACTGTGCTGCAGCGTGGCGGTCACGATCGGCACGCCGGCCGGGGTATAGCGCAATACATCGCGCTCCAGAATCTGTGCTACGAACGCTAACTGATTCACCGAAGTGGATGCAGATCGTTCAGGTATGTCTGATGGCAAAAATTAAGCGGCAGCGGCAGGAGCGGCGGCGGCCGGCGCTTCAGCGCGGTGGCTCTTGGCTGCGTCTTCACGTTGTACCGACTTCATCATCGGCGACGGCGCGGTTTCAGCCTTCTTCATCTTAACGGTGAGGTGACGCAGCACGGCATCATTGAATTTGAACGCGGTTTCGAGTTCCACCAGGGTCTCGTTGTCGCATTCGATATTCATGCAGATGTAGTGCGCTTTTGGCAGCTTCTGGATCGAGTAAGCCATCTGGCGACGGCCCCAGTCTTCGACGCGATGCACGTTACCGCCGCGCGTGGTCACGCTGGCTTTGTAACGTTCGATCATCGCCGGAACCTGCTCGCTTTGGTCCGGATGGACGATAAAAACGATTTCATAATGACGCATGTAACACTCCTTGAGGACGTTTAAACAAATGCCCACCTCGGCGTCAAGACGAGTGTGGGAAGGGAAAGCCGGCAATTATAGCGCGGATATGGGCTTGCAGGCAATCCCCTGCGGTCATGGCAGGAAGTCCTCGTCGAGCAACTGCTCCACGGTAAATGGCAGCGCGGGAGGGAAGCAAGTGCGCGCAAGGCCGGTCTCCTTCGATGTGAACCTCACCGCCCGCCAATACTCTGTCTCCGCCAGCTCGAAAAGCAAAGGGCGCAAGCTTGGACTGTCCTCGCACACGCGCTCGATCGCCTGGCGCTGCGTTATCAGGGTGCGATGCCAGCTCTTTGACTTGCGCGCGGGCTGGTACTGGCACTTGAGCAGATGACGAATGATCAGCGCGAGCCGGCTCCCTACCTGGCGGTGTTCGCTGCGCACGATACTTTCGACCTCCATCGCCAGGTTGACCACATCGAGTTCGCCGAATCGCTGCGCCCTGAGAGCAGCAACCTGGCGCTCGAGCCACAAAACAAAATCTTCTTCGTAATCGACGCCGGTACCAGGATGCCTATCCATCGTCAGCCCTCCTTTGCGTAAGTAAGACCACATGCTCTGCAAAAAAATCCGTTCAATTTCAAATTAAGGCTTGCAATGACCGAAATACTGTACAAAAATACAGTCCATCTCTATCACCTGCTACGACCACCGATGATCAAGCTCACGCCACGGCAAGAACAAATTCTCAATCTGATCAAGGATGCGATCGAAAACACCGGCTTTCCCCCGACCCGCGCCGAGATCGCCCAGGAGCTCGGATTCAAGTCGGCCAATGCCGCCGAGGAGCACCTGCAAGCGCTGGCACGCAAGGGCGCCATTGAAATCTCCCCGGGCACCTCGCGCGGCATCCGCCTGATCGGCGCCAGCGTCGAATCCGTGCCAATGCCGCCGCCGGCGCTGATGATGTCGCTGCCGCTGGTCGGGCGCGTGGCCGCCGGTTCGCCCATCCTGGCGCAGGAGCACGTCGAGGCCAATTACAGCGTGGACCCGTCGCTGTTCTCGGCCAAGCCGGACTTTTTGCTGAAGGTTAAGGGCTGGTCGATGCGCGACGCCGGCATCATGGATGGCGACCTGCTGGCCGTAAAGAAAGTGGATACGGCCAAGAACGGCCAGATCGTCGTGGCCCGCATCGGCGACGACGTCACCGTCAAGCGCTACCGCAAGACCGGCTCGCTGATCGAACTGCTGCCCGAAAATCCGGACTTCAAGATCATCAAGGTCGACCCTGAAACCGACGAGTTCGCACTCGAAGGCCTGGCGGTCGGACTGATGCGCAGCTGGCACTGAGGGGGCGGCCATGAGTCACTTCGCCCTGTTCGGCAACCGCGAATCCGGTCACAGCTACAAGGTCAGCCTGATGCTGGCCCTGGCCGGCATCGCCCACGACTATCAGGAAATCGATCTGGAGCTGGCGCGCGAGCTGCGTCCCGAGCCGTTCAGGTCGCTGGCAAAGTATGGGGAGGTGCCGTTGCTGCTGCACGAGGGCAAGCCTTACGTGCAATCGAACGCCATCCTGCTGCACCTGGCGGAGCACACCGGGGCGTTCGGCGGCGAGTCGCCGGAACGCATGGAAAAAGTGCGCGAATGGTTGTTCTGGGAAGCCAACCGGCTCGGTTTTTCACTGGCGAACCTGCGCTATGGCCTGAAGTTCACCAGCACGGGCGCGGCCACCGATGGCCAAACGATGCTGCGCGAGCGTTTTAATGCCGATATCGCCCGGCTCGACGCCGAACTGGCCGACGGCCGTGCCTTCATGCTGGACGACGCGCCCAGCATTGCCGACATTTCCCTGTGCGGTTACCTGTTCTGGCCGGAGCAGGCCAGCATCAGCGTGCCGGCGGGCGTGCAGGGCTGGCTGGACCGCATTGCGGCCCTGCCCGGCTGGCGCCACCCCTACCAGATCAACGCCTAATCACTGGCAGGCTTGCTCTTGTTTTCAGTAACGATGCGATTGTGCTCGCTCACATAGGCATTGGTGGCATCGCGCCACACGGCGAAGTCGGCCAGCACCAGCTTGGAGGCGATCTTGGCCTCGGAAGCCAGGGCCGTATGCACTTCCGCCAGGTAGGCGGCGGCCTTGTCCATTTCCTCCTTGGTCATGAGCTCGGCCACGTCCTTGGGGATGCGCTGGGTCAGCGGTGATGCCGCATTCAGATTCACCGCGGCAGCGTTAAAGCAGGCTTCCCACGCGGCCATGCGGGCGCTGACCGCGTCGATTTCGTCATTCTGCTTCGACACTGCCGGAAAGCGCGGCGCCGGACAGCTGTACTTGCCCGACTTGAGCTCATGGCCGTCGTAGCCGGACATCCAGTACTCGATGTCGGCGCGCCGCGCTTCGCGCTGCTTGCTGCGCTCGATCGCGGCCAGGGCTGCCTTGCTGCCCTTGGCGGCGGCCTTGCGCAGCCAGGCATCGGCCTTGGCGGGATCGGCCACGCCGCTGGCACTGTCGAGATAAATCTCGCTCAGGCGAAACTGCGCGTCGGTATTTCCGCCATTGGCCAGCTTGGTCAGCAGGGTGATGGCTTGCGGGTACGATTTCTTGGCGTACAGCGCGTTCGCATCGGCGAGGTCGTCGGCCGAGGCGAGGCCGCACAGCAGCAGGGACAAGCAAAAAATTGTTTTCTTCATCATGGGAGATTCAGGGCAAGGCGGATTTGAAATCATCCAGCAAATCGGCCGGGTCTTCAATCCCCACCGACACGCGGATCAGCGACTCGGCAATGCCCATGCTGGCGCGCCGCTCGGCCCCCATTTCAAAGAAGATCGTGTGCGCCACAGGAATGACCAGGGTGCGGGTATCGCCCAGGTTGCTGGCCGGGATGCCAATCTTGAGCCGATTGAGGTAATCGAAGCAATCGATGCCATCCTTGAGCTCGAAGCTGAACAGCGATCCATGGGCACGGAACAGTTCGGACGCGACGGCATGCTGGGGGTGCGACGGCAGGCCGGGATAATGCACGGCGGCCACACGGTCGTCGGCTTCGAGCATCCGCGCCAGCGCCAGTGCGTTGCCGCAGGTACGCTCCATCCGCAGCGCCAGCGTTTCCGCGCCGACAGCGATGTGGTGGGCCGCCTCCGGCGCCAGCGATGCGCCGAAGTCGCGCAAGCCTTTGGCGCGCAGCTGGGCCATGCCCCATTGCAGCGGTGGATTTTTCTTGTAGTTGGCCGCGATGTTCGGAAACGCGCTCCAGTCGTACAAGCCGGTGTCGGTCAGGCTGCCGCCCAGCGCGATGCCGTGCCCGCCGATCGACTTGGTCAGCGCATTGATCACCAGGCCGGCCCCGACCGCCTTCGGACGGAACAGGTAAGGCGTGGTCATGGTGTTGTCGACCACGTACAGAATGCCGCGCTCCTTGCACAGCTGGCCGATGCGGGCCAGATCGGCCACCTGGGTACGCGGATTGGCGATGGTTTCCACGAATACCAGGCGGGTTTCCGGCTTGATGGCCGCGGCCACGTTGGCCACGTCGGTGGCGTCGACAAATTCCACGCCCACGCCCTGCCCGGCGACGGTCTGCCACAGGCTGTTGGTATTACCGAACAGGAAAGCCGACGACACCACATGGTCGCCCGCCTTCAGCAGCGCCTGGAACACCGCGCCGATGGCGCCCATGCCGGTGGCAAAGCACAGCGTGGCCACGCCATCTTCCATTTTCGTGATCTTGTCTTCGAGCGCGGAAATGGTCGGGTTACCCTGGCGGCCATAACGGAAGCCCGGTTCCTTGCCCTGAAATACAGACGCCAGCTGGCGCGCATCGGCATAGCCGAACGCCACCGAGGTGTGGACCGGCTTGTGCAGGGAACCATGCTCGATCGGCTTTTGCCGATCGTTATGCAGGATGGTGGTGGTGAAGCCGTACTGTTTTCTTTCGCTCATGCGCTGTCTTATTCCGTGGTCGCCAGGTTCAGATTCAGTTGCGTGCGTGCGGCGTCTTCCACCGGCTTGGCCTTGGGATTGTGGCGCGCCGTTTCCAGGCGGTCCAGGTAATCCGGGGTCACGTCACCGGTGACATAAATGCCGTCGAAGCACGATGCCTCGAAGCGCTGCAGGGCCGGGTTGACCTCGGAAATCGAGCGCTTGAGGGCGTCCACATCCTGGTACACCAGCGCGTCGGCGGTAATTTCGCGGCAGATTTCCTCGTTGGTACGGCCGTAGGCGATCAGCTCGTCACGGGTCGGCATGTCGATGCCGTACACGTTCGGGAACAGCACCGGTGGCGCCGCCGAGGCGAAGAACACATTGCGCGCGCCGGCTTCGCGGGCCATTTGCACGATTTCGCCGCTGGTGGTGCCGCGCACGATGGAGTCGTCCACCAGCAGCACGTTCTTGCCTTTGAATTCGGTGCCGATGGCGTTGAGCTTCTGGCGCACCGATTTTTTACGGATGGCCTGTCCCGGCATCAGGAAGGTGCGGCCGATGTAGCGGTTCTTGATGAAACCTTCACGGTATTCCACACCCAGTTTCAGCGCCAGCTGGATCGCCGCCGGACGGGAGGAATCGGGAATCGGCATGACGACGTCGATCTCGCCGTGCTTGAACTGGCCACGCACCTTGTCGGCCAGATACTCGCCCATTTTCAGGCGGGTCGCGTACACCGAGGCGCCGTCGAGGATGGAATCCGGACGTGCCAGGTAGACATATTCAAAGGCGCAGGGGTTGAGCGAAGGATTGTCGGCGCATTGACGGGCGTGCAGCACGCAGTCGTTGTCGATGAACAGCGCTTCACCGGGCGCGACGTCGCGCAGGAAGCGGAAACCCATGCCTTCGAGGGCCACGGATTCGCTGGCCACCAGGTATTCGTTGCCCTTGTCGGTTTCGTTGACGCCGATGCACAGCGGACGGATGCCGAAGGGATCGCGGAAGGCCAGCATGCCGTGGCCGGCGATCTGCGCCACCACGGCGTAGGCGCCGCGCACGCGGCGGTGCACGGCGGCCACGGCGTTGAAGACGGAGTCCGGGTCGATGTTAAAGCCGGTCGTGGCTTCCTGGATTTCGTGCGCCAGCACGTTGAGCAAGACTTCCGAGTCGGAATCGGTATTGATGTGGCGGCGGTCGTTGCGGAACAGTTCGTCCTTCAACTGCGCCTGATTGGTCAGGTTGCCGTTGTGCGCGAGCGTGATGCCGAACGGTGCGTTGACGTAGAACGGTTGCGCCTCTTCTTCGCTCGACGAACCGGCGGTCGGATAGCGGCAGTGGCCGATGCCCGAATTGCCTTGCAGCGAACGCATATTGCGCGTGCGGAAGACGTCCCGCACCAGGCCGTTGGCCTTGTGCATGGAGAACATGCTGCTGTGATTGGTTGCAATCCCCGCGGCGTCCTGGCCGCGATGCTGCAACAGCAGCAATGCATCATACAAAAGCTGATTAACGGGATGCTGCGAGACGACGCCGACGATGCCACACATGGTGCGCTCCTAAAAACTGCTACTGCAAATTAAAAAATATAAAACTTAAAACTGGACATGCCGCGCGAGCGCGGCAGGCAGGAAGGGTTTGACGGTGCGCGCCCCCGATTCGCACATCGGGCTAAGCAGCGCCGCGCGCCAGAATTCCTGTTTCGGCAAATCGGTCATCCCCGCCAAGATGACACCGGCCAACACGATCACCAGGCCGCGAGCCAGGCCGAACAGGCCACCCAGGCCGCGGTCCGCCAGGCTCAGGCCGCTGGCCTTGATGAGGGCGTCCAGCGCCATGCTCAACAAGCCCATCAGCAGGCGTGCGCCGATGAAAATGGCCACGAAGGCCACCATCAGCCGCACCGCCTCGCCGGGTATCATGGCCGGCAACATGGGCGCCAGGGTGGCGCCATAGGCATTGGCCAGCACGAAGGCGACGATCCAGCTCAGCAGCGACAGGATTTCCTTCACGAGGCCGCGCAGTGTACTGATGACAACTGAGGCGATCAATACGAACAGTACCAAATAATCGAATATCGTCACGCGCAGCCCGCCGTCAGCTGGCTACCATGATGCCCGCCAAGCCCATCTTGCCGAGCTTGCCACGTACCTTTTCCGCTTCATCCTTGCTGAACGGTCCGACCTGAATCCGGATGCGTTCGCCGGACTGGGTCGGCACCTTGCGCGTGAACGAGGCAATCCCGGCTTCGCGCAGACGGGCTTGCAACTCATCGACTTTTTCCTGGCTCGCCAGCGCGGCCACTTGCACCACGTATTTCTGCGTGCCTGGCTCGGCGGCCGGCTTGCCTTCGAGGATGGCCATGGCGCGCGCGGCATCGGGCGGCGCTTCGGATTTCGGCTTGCCTTCCTTGACCGCGGGCTTGTCTTCCCTGGGCTTGGCGGGCTTTTCGGCCACTTTCTCAGCCACCTTCTCGGCCACTTTGACTTCAGCCGGCTTGTGCTCGGCCGGTTTCGCTTCGGGCCTGGCTGCGCTCTTCGGTTCCGGCTTGACCGGCTCGGCCTTGACCTCGGCCACGCGGGCCGGCTCGGGCGCGGCCACCTTGGCCGGCTCGACAATTTCTTCCTTGGCATCGAGCGCGTCGGCCGCCGCGACCGCGCGCGGCAAGGGCTGGGGCGCGACCTTGTCCTTGTTGGGAATCTGGATATCGATGTCGGTCGCCAGCGGCTTGGGCTCGGAGTCGAGGATCATCGGCAAGCCGACGGCGACGGCAAGCGCCAGCGCAACGGCGCCGACCAGGCGGCGGCGCGCGCGTTTTTTCTCGGGCAATACGGGGTCGCCGCCGTTGCCTTCCTTGGCCTGGCGGCCGCGGCGTGCAGCCGGTTCGCCCGCGGTCGAGGCGCGCTTGGAACGCGCGAGGGCATTCTCATCGTCGCGTGCCACGTAGGCGCCGTCTTCAGTACTTTCTTGCTTGTTTTTACTTGAGAACGAGAACAAGCCCATGCGTTTTTCTTCAGTGATGTGAGGATTTTCGGGCTGCCATCACGCCTGCGACGGTGTAGAACGAGCCAAAGACCACAATTCTATCATTCTCGCCGGCTCTACTCATCGCATTTGCAAACGCCTGAGCCGGATCGGCGAAGGCGGTCACGGAGCGTTCCTCCGGCTTGGACTGGCCCAGGGGCAAGGCTTCCAGGCGCGCGCACAGGTCGGCACTGTCGGCCGAACGGGGCGACGGCAGGTCGGCCACGCACCAGTGGTCGATGTGTTCGGCCATCGGCGCGATCACGCCGCCGATATCCTTGTCTTCCATGATGCCGAACACGGCGTAGGTGTAGCGGTGAAAGCCCATATTGCCCAGGTTTTGCGCCAGTGCCGCCGCCGCATGCGGGTTGTGCGCCACGTCCAGCACCACCGTCGGGCGGCCCGGCAAGACCTGGAAGCGGCCCGGCAATTCGACCGTCACCAAACCAGTGCGCACTTCCTGCGCGCCCACCGGCAACTCCAGCTTGAGCACTTCCAGCGCCGCCAGCGCGGCCGAGGCGTTGAGCAATTGATTGGCGCCGCGCAGGCTCGGATAGGCCAGCGCGTTGCGGCGCTGGCCGCGTCCGCCGTAATTCCACTGCTGCTTGTCGCCCGCATAGTTGAAATCGCGTCCGATCAGCCACAGGTCGGCACCGATGCTTTCGGCGTGGCGGACCAGCGCGGCCGGCGGCACCGGGTCGCTGCAGATCGCCGCTTTGCCCGGCCGGAAGATGCCAGCCTTCTCGAAGCCGATTTCTTCGCGCGTGCTGCCCAGGTAGTCGGTATGGTCGATATCGACCGAGGTCACGATGGCCACGTCGGCATCGACCACATTGACCGCGTCCAGGCGGCCGCCCAGGCCGACTTCGAGGATCACCACGTCCAGCCCGGCGCCGGCCAGCAAATGCATGATGGCCAGGGAGGTGAATTCGAAATAGGTCAGGTCGACCACGCCGCGCTGCGCTTCGACAAAGTTGAAGCTGGCGATCAGCGCGTCATCGCTGGCCAGCTGGCCGTTGACGCGGGCGCGCTCGTTGAAGTCGAGAAAGTGCGGCTTGATGTACAGGCCGACCTTGTAGCCCGCGTGCAGCAGGATCGATTCGAGCATGGCGCAGGTCGAGCCCTTGCCGTTGGTGCCGGCCACCATGATGACCGGGCAGCCGAACTGCAGGCCCATGCGTTCCTTGACCTGGCGGACCCGGTCCAGCCCCATGTTGATGTGGGCTTCGGCATGGCGCGATTCCAGCAGCGCTAGCCACTCTGGCAATGTGGTCGGTAGGTGGGTCATGGGGTCGGTCGCAATGGAAAGCGGCGCGGCCGTGATGGCGCGCGCCGCGTGGGACGGGGTCAGCGCGTCAAGCGAGTACTTCGGCAGCCTGGTCTTGCA